>JAEZBX010000053.1 GCA_023412765.1 Bacteroidota bacterium | reverse complement strand
CTACTTTGTCAACTTCCAATTAAGTGCTTTGAGAGAGTATTCCTCACTTTTTGATGCACAATTTGGTACTTCGTCGCCTAGCGCAACAGTAATTGATCGTGACTTGGCTCCGCAGCCGCATGGCTGCGCTTTTGGATTTACAACTGAATTTTAGCCGCACATCCCCCACCAGGCCAAAGCTAAAATTAGGTTGCAATCCAAAAGCTGGAAGAATGGTCGTGCTACTCCTCAAGCCATACAGTGCTCTTAACTTGACAAAGTAGGAGTAATTGTTTTTAGATAAGTCATCATGCCTATATCGCAACAGGCGGTCGGGCAGGGTATTCAGATTTAACATCCGAACACGTTTATTCGACCAGGTGAACTCCATGGAGAGTACGTGTACGGATGCGAATTTGTATTATGCAAAACAAGATCGATTTTTAGCATGATGCCTGGCAGTTTTTCAGGAACGCTTCTTAAAAGTGATATCCAACTTAATCGCCTCCCTTAAAAGTTTTTTTAGCGGTTTTTCATCAATGTCTTCCGGAGCGGTGTATATTTTATAATATACCTGCTTGTTAGTTCCGCGAGTCAGTAAACCATCTGTATCCTTTAACCTGTACCCATACCAAAAACCTAAAAGAACTCCATTTTTAATTCCTCCGCTCGGGACAGTAGATGGCCATATGATACATATACCCTTGTTTCCGTAAAAAAAGGGGACGTTAAAAGATATTTTCTCTCTGCAATAGTCGGGAAGTGTTTCCGCAATTATCTGTCGTAACACATCGACCATTATTCTTTCATCCTCCGGGAGGATACTAAGCAGATGCACCAGATTTCGAATTTTCATCGGACTTTAAATCGGCTGCGCAATTCACTTTAAACGCGAATCGCATTTGTCAGGTTAGCTTCCAAAAAGCGCCTGACAAACCAACTTTTCTAAAAATTGACTCAGCATATTCTGGTGTCTTTCTGGTCCATGTATCGTCAAGGTAGTTTCCATACCAAAGCTTTGCCAATTCCCACACTTGATTGATGGGCACGACTTGGCCCTTTGGCACATCATGCCTTTTACACCAATCATCGATCTGAATTTCAGTTTCAAACGCAAGCATGTTCGCGCAGGTGTAGATAACATTGTCCCATAATTGTTTTGCTGGAATAGCAAAATGAACTAACAAATCATTCTGAAGTACATTTCCGCCCTTAACATCAATTCTCAAAGGATCTTTCTCCCCACTTAGTTTAGTGAATATGCTGCAGTCGGCTTTCGCAATTGCGGCGATTCCAAGAGAGCACCATGCGCAGTTTCCCCACCATTTTCGGGTGCCAGACTCTACCCAGAACAACGTTGGGAACAATGCGAATGGATGGGCAACCCATATTTGCAAAGAATTTGGATGCAATACTATCGCATGATTTTCTGCTAATTGTTGCAGCCCATTTTTCACCTTATCGTCAACAGTGTTCAACAGGCGCGCAAGTGTAGACATGTCTGGAGCAAATCCTTTCTCCATGATGTACCGGTTGATCTGAAACCTAACCTGATCTTGAAATTCCTGTTTCATAGTAAGCGATAGTTACTTAACTAATTTATGAAATACCTACTACTTGTTATTACGATTCCGGAATGCAATTGATCATCGAACCCAACCGTCAGTATAGGAAAAGCATCGCTATTATCTTCAATAAGGATAAATTGTCTTCAATACATCAAATATCGACATGCGATGAAGTCTCCATTAGTGAACGCTATTTTATTATTCTTTTTCATATCCGCTACCACAATAAGGCAGCCTTATCAATCTTTCCGCGAAGACTTCGACAGTGACTCTCTCAAGCATTTTCGCTACGCATCGGGAGGAAACCAGGCTCCCTTCACACGTACATTCGGTGTGATGTCTTCGAAAGAGCCCGGGACCAATGTTATGTCATTCAAGATTGATCCCAACGACCCACCCGGCGCGGGACGGGGACCAGAGATCATTTCAAAAGAGTTTACACATTATGGAAAATACTCAGCCAGACTGAAAGTACCTGACCCGCGACGCGACCAACCGAACGTCGGTGCTGTGGTTGGATATTTTACTTATCACATGGACAGCATCCAGGGACTTAGTGAAATCGACTTCGAGTGGCTGATCGCCGATCCTTCAGTTATCTATGTCGGTACCTGGACAGGTCCAGGTAAAGCCTTAAAAAGAATTGGACGTACCATCAATCTTGCAAAAGGAATCATCTACGAAACTACTTACCGTGAAGGCCACCAGGGTGCACGTTATCCACTAACGGGACAGCAAAACATGCCTGAAACAATTCAGCCAATTGAAGGCTATGATGCATCATCCCGATTTTACACCTACGGATTCGACTGGCATCCCGATCATCTGCGGTGGTGGATGTTGCACCCGGTAACAACATCGGATACGGTGGTGTTGTGGGACTACCGCGGATCTCAACGGGGTATACCACAAAACGAATCGCTCTACCGTTTCAACTTCTGGCATACTAAGGATTGGTCTGTTGTTACTAATCCAAAATCTTTGGAGAAGCCCATCAAACCTTATGAGGTTGAGGTTGATTGGATGAAGTACGAGGCGACGAAATAATTTAGCCACCTTCTAGAGTTTTTGCCACGCGGAAACCAAGGCCTGTACTTTTATAAGTTTTGATTTTTCCTCCTCTGCCAGGCGCAAAATTCCGGGCCGCTGATCGGATCATGTCTAACTTTCCTACTGAAAACTATACACAGCATTTCTCTTCGGAAATCACATGAACTGGTGATTTCGTTCACTCCATTGAGAGCAGGAAGTCATTATCAGAAAGGAATAAGGAATAAGGCGATGACCTTATACCTTATACCTTTATACCTTATACCTTTATACCTTCCTCGTGGAATCTCCCGTGCGTGGGAAAGTAGACACTTAAATTAGACCAATTTCTGAAAGATAGCCTTGGCGACTGCTTCACTCTTGGAATGAACATGAAGTTTTTCATAGATATGGCGGACGTGGGTACTAACTGTATCAATGGAAATAAAACAATCTGAGGCTATGGCTTTATATGATTTACCTTTTACAAGCAAGCCTAGAATTTCCCTTTCGCGTTCCGACAAATCAATGAACTCGTTTTTATCAGTCTTGGTTTGCAGCCGGAACATCTCCAATACCTTTACAGCAACGGAGGGTGTCATGGGTGCACCGCCTTGATATGTTTCCCGAATGGCGTCGATCATCTTTTGTGGGGGAGTCTTCTTGAGCATATAACCGGACGCACCTGCACAAATGGCTGCAAAGATTTTATCGTTATCATCAAATACGGTCTGCATCAGTATATGAACGCCTGGAAAATTCTCCTTGATTATCTTCACTCCTTCTATGCCTGTTATACCTGGCATATTAATATCCATCATCACTACATCCGGATTAGCCTGTCGCATATTGGGGATCAATCTGTTCGCGTCTGCAAAAGCACCAGTACAAATCATATCATCTGTACTATTGATAAGTTGTACCAGGCTTTCCCGAAGCTTTTTATTATCCTCAAATAAGGCGACTTTAATTTCCATGACTAAGACATATATATGCACGTTATGTGCGCCGACTCAATTTTCCTATATTCAATCGAGGGTTATGTTATTCTAAACTTGAGCGACACCATCGTCCCCTCATTTATCTGCGAGTGAATCTTGAAATAGCCACTCAGTTCATCCATGCGTTTTTTCAATGTGCTCATCCCATTGCCATTGAATGTTTGACTTGTATCGAAACCTTTACCATCATCTTTAATAATCATTTCAACATGATGGTCCCTATTAAAAATTTGAATTGAAATCTTTTTTGCATCTGAGTGCTTTGCCGCATTATTGACAGCTTCCTTAAAAAATAGATAAAGATTTTTACGTTGCTTCATCGTCAATCGTGAAGTAAAAAGCGACGGGTCACAGTTGAAATCGAGTTCGATGCCCTTGGCTTCAAATATTTCTGCAGCAAACTGTTTCATGCGCTGAAGCACGTTTTCAAACCGATCGTTTTCAGACTTAATCGCCCACACAATGTCACTCATATTTTCCTGGATCGAAGTAGTACTTTCTCCAATGGAACTCAGCAACGACGTAGCTTCCGGAGACTTCTCTTTCGCTAATTCGCTAAGGATACTAATACTACTTAATGTAGAACCAATGTCATCATGCAAGTCGTCAGCAATGCTGTTTCGCATACTTTGCAATTGCTTCCGCCTGCTATTTTTTAATGCAATGACTACTATCACCAAAACAGAAACGAACACGAACAGCGACGAATACAATATAAACTGGTTTCTTAACTTCAATCGGACATCCGCAATTGCTTTCTGATTCTCCTGTTCTCGGTAGTGAACATCTTGGATAGCAATTATCTTTTCCCGGTTAAACAAATTATCCTTTAGCCCCACTGCCATTCTCACGTATTTTAATGCGCTGTCAGGCCTGTTTTCCAAATCATAAATTTCCGACAATAAATTGGCCGCTTCCAGGGAACTGACGGGATAAGACTTTGCTACTTTCATTGCTAATACTTGCTTAGCATACCAAATTGCTGAATCCAACTTATCGGTTGCTTTGTAAACAGCGGCAACTCCATTGTAATTGTCCATCAAGTGTACGTCTGAATAATTCTCTTTGCAGAGATGTATGCTCTTCTTGTAATAGAATAACGCCGAATCATAAATAGCCTTTCCCGAAAAGGCGTTTCCCAAACCTTTGTTCATAACAATCATTTGCCTGGGATCCCAAAACCGATTGCGCGTAGGATCCTTTTCCATTGCATGATACGCTTTCTTAGCATATAACATTGCAGAATCCGCCAGATTCATACTAGCATAGATTCGTGATAAGCCTCCCCACGAAACATATCTTTCATACGGAAACCATTGTTCGATAACTTTCATTACTTCACGCCAATAAATCAGGCTGGTTTCATACTCTCTCAGGTTATAGTAATACTCAGATAACATACCATTAGCAAACCCAGTCATTCTAGGTTGTTTCAATTTTTTAGATAGTGCAAGCGCCCTAAAAGCGTACTCTATCTCCAACGCATAATCTCCGACCAACATTGATGTGCCACATATTGCGCTGATTGACCAAAATATTCCTACTTCGAAATTCAGTTTCTCGGCCAATTCCAGCGATCGTTGTCCGTAGACTAAACTTGAATCAGGGTTTGACCATCGGTAAGAACGGCTCAAATTGAAAAGCGTGAATACCTTAAGCGTATCTTCTTTTTGAGTTGCTAGTACCTTTTTCAAAGAGTCAACGGTTGCGCCATCGGGGAAATGGCCACCAGGTTGAGCGCCAACCTCAAATGAGGTCAGGGTAAGAAGTGAAAACAGAGAAATATACAAGATGAGAGTTCTCATTTTTACGCGAGATATCTATGACAAAATTCCCCGACGCGTGTGACTACGTATGCGGACTCCAAACAACGACATCAATAAGATACGAATTCCTGTTGATTTGTGTCCACTATTTTAATGCGTTTTTCGAGGTTAGCAGTGCAAGTTCTGCTCTTTCCATCAATTACATGTTTTCCTGAAGCGCTGGAATGGATACTAACTCCCACATGACCTTCGGCTTTTAATTTCCTTGCTAACTTATGATAAATCTATTTCGGGTGTTCAATTGCGACAATCACATGAACTGGTGATTTTAAAGATGTTTGGTCAGATGTCTCTCTCAAAAAGACAGCCCGTTGGTATGTGGATTGAATTTGAGCGTCAACACAGTTCCTTCATTTTTTTGTGATTGAATATTAAAATGACCTCGGAGATCCTCCACACGTTTTCTTAAGGTAGTCATACCGTTACCATAAGACGGTTGAGTAGCGTCGAAACCTTTGCCATCGTCCTTAATAGTCATTTCGATATCAGAACCCTTTTGAAAAATATTCACCATCACATTTTTAGCATCTGAATGCTTTGCTGCGTTGTTAATGGCCTCCTTAAAAAAAAGATACAGACTTTTTCGCTGCTTCATCGTTAGTTTTGAAGCGGAAAGGTTTTCATCCGACCTGAAATCCACCGAAATATTCTTTGCTTCCAATATTTCCGAGGCGAACTGGTACATCCGCTGTAATACATTTTCTAAGCGGTCGTTCTCAGCCTTAATTGCCCACACAATATCGCTCATGTTTTCCTGCATCAAAATGGTGCTTTCTCCAATGGAAGAGAGCAAGGTGGATGCCTCCGGCGATTTTATTTTCGCAAGCTCGCTCATAATGCTGATACTGCTCAACGTAGAGCCTATATCATCGTGCAGATCTTCCGCGATACTATTGCGCACGCGTTGTAACTGTTTCTGCCGACGATTTCTTAAGAAAACTCCCATTGCTATCATCAATACCACAAGCCCAGCGATTAACGCATACATTTTTAATTGATTTCGATACTGTGCTTTAAAAGCCTCGAGTTCCTTTTGCTTTTCCTGTTCTTTGTAAATAAGATTTTGAACTGCTATGGTTTTTTGCCGACTGAACAAGCTGTCTTTTATAACAATCGCAGTCTTTAGATATTTAAGTGTACTGTCAGTCATATTTTTTGACTCATAAATATTAGAAACCATCATGGCCGCATTAAGCAAACCGGCGGGGTAGGTTTTTATAATTTTTTCATTCAAGATTTTTTTCAAATACCAAAGCGCAGAATCCAGATTGCGTTTTACCTTATAGACTTCGGCAATCCCATAATAGTTGTCAATTAAATGCACTTGTGTGTTCGTTTGTACAGCTAAAGAGATACCCCTTCGATAGTAGAGAAGCGCCGAATCGTAATTGTTTTTGCCTGCATATGCATTTGCCAAGACCGGCGTCATAACACTTTTTA
This sequence comes from Bacteroidota bacterium, assembly GCA_023412765.1. Lineage (GTDB taxonomy): Bacteria > Bacteroidota > Bacteroidia > Cytophagales > Cyclobacteriaceae > Chryseolinea. The sequence continues at coordinate 26,054 of JAEZBX010000053.1, read as the reverse complement.
TGTACGCTGATGAATTACCCTTTATCTCTTTATGTGCCATCTTAGCAAATAATAATGCGGAATCAGGTTGACCCATGCTATGATACGCTTTGGACATTTGTATCCACATCCAATACATATCATTCATTTTTGATTGTTCCATTATTCTTATAACCTCACGCTCATATTTTAGGGATGCCCTATAGTCTCCCATGTAGAGGTAACATGCGGCAAGGCCCCCATTGCCATAACACAACTTTAATGGATGATCTAATTTCTTAGCGAGCGCCAGTGCTTTTAAATTATAGTCAAGTGATAACGGGTAATTTCCCAAACGGGCAAAGGATTCGCCGAGGGTAATCTCTGACCAGAATATACCGGGTTCATAATTCAATTTTTCAGCCAGGTCAAGGGCACGCTGGGCGTACACCAGGGCAGTATCGGCATAAGATCCGGCAGTATATGAAAAACTTAAGTTGTACAGTAATTTAACCTTATTCGTGTCTTCCTTTTGGAGAATTAGTGCCTTTCTTAGGGAATCTGTGTTGTGCAGACTCTGGGTATGTGCCGAATGTGGGTACAGAAGAATTAGAAACAATACAATATTGAGCGCAGGTATTTTCATCAAGATTGTATTGACAAGTTAGCATTCAAGTGTATGTCTTGTTGCCAATTCATCCAATTTACTTCAAACCAGTTCTATAAACTGACTCACTTTCCATTGTGCATTCATAATTACTGCTTTCTTCACAAATAGTCTGTGCGTCGTTCCGTTTGCGCTAAACACGATGGAGACCTGCCCTTGACCAAATTGTTCCTCCTTACTTTCAGAAGACTCAACCCGTTCAAAAACTATTGTACTCCATGAAATTCCTTTTTCACTTCCTTCGCGAATAACTCGATTGAATGATTCTTTGACCGCAATGATCAAATCATTTTTGTAGGTGGAATCAAACTCTTCTTTAGCGGCCGAAAGTGATTCACCATAGAGAACGGAATTCTTATCCATCACTTGATGAAACTCATCTAACCTTGGGAACAAAGCGATGTACTCTTGCGCGGAAACATGTTGCAGTGCAGTGATTACTTGTTTTGCCATCTCCTCTGAAGAATAGGCTGAAGATGGCCGGGACGTTGGATTAGGCTCGACGTTGCATGAACATGTGGCCACGAACAAAATTGTGAAGTGGATAATCGCTTTCATAATGTTGAATTTTTTACTCAGTAAATTCTATTTTAAAACTATGCCCGGGATTTCTTCACAGCAATCACCTGAGTTGGTGATTCTCTTAGTTAAAATCACTAAGATTCTATTCTGTCTGATCTTTATTAAACACAACGTAGGGCACGATCATAGGCTACAGCCACAGTGATCATTGAAGGGACCTTGCCACGCGGAAACCTAGTCCGGCAGTCCCTTGACCGTCTACTTTAGCCCAATTTCGGGTTGCAGAGCGGATCAGTATCGGATGGTCCCACGCATCTCCGCCACGAACCATCCGGAATGAGGTTGAACTTTTGCCATTCATAAATGAAAAACGCTCTGACTCAATCTCCAATACAACATCTTTTGTGTACGCCGACCCGTCGGTAGGCAATTCCGAATAGGAGTTTGAAAAGCAATCCTCCACCCATTCCAACACATTTCCATGCATATCATGAAGACCAAATTGGTTTGGTGGAAAGGATCCGACCGGTGACGTGTACATCCACTTGTCTCGTCCCAAAGTAAAGCCTACTCCCGCAACGGTGTCGGTACCGTAATTTGCATATTCGTGACTTGCCTTATCCCCCCACGGATATGTTGTCGATGTGCCTGCCCTTGCAGCGTATTCCCATTCCGATTCTGTTAACAAACGGTAATTTGCACCCGTTTTCGTACTGAGCCACTTTACATAATCCTGTGCGTCATCCCAGCTCACGCAAACCACAGGATGATTATCATCCTGCTGAAATCCAAGATTTTTCCACGATGCTTCCGGGTGCGGATCCCATGGTTTGCTGTCAGCGGCCGCGGGTAGTCCACTCCAGGAGCAGCCGGTCTTTGTAGGTCGATTTGTTGCCGTCACGAAGGCCGCCCACTGCTTCCGTGTGATATTGAACTTCCCTGCAGCAAATTGTCTAATGTTTACAAGTCGTTGCGGCCCTTCGAGTTGCAATCTAAGCTCAGAAAGAGCATCATACTCCACTTCACTTTTCGTAGATCCTATTGTAAAGTTACCGGCCGGAATTACTACCATCTCCGGACAGTCGGGGCAGTCGCGAAAAGTCGTTCCAGGCTTGAGGTTGGTCTGCGCAGCTGAACAAATTGTAACCAACGCAACGACATGGCTGAGGTAAAAACGTTTGCACATAAGAAAATTTTTGATGTCAGTAGTTTAGAGGACAAAGCTACCTACAGTATGGAGGCGCGGCAATCACATGAACTGGTGATCTTTGTTGACTCTGGTAGGCCAGAATGATTGGGTGATTAAGGTATAGGGTATACGGTATAGGGATGCGTAGGTCGTGATCTTTGTGCCTCTTTTGTGAGCGAAGTGACCAAGTATTTGTTAAAGTCGTAAACACTCAAGTGAAGTTTTTGCTTTTCAAGAGCAATGTCAAAGCCACCCAAAATGTTGAAGTAGGCGTTCTTTCTGCTGACGTCCCACTGGAATTGTAATCTCATTCGACATCACCAGATAATTACCTTCGCCCTTCTTGTACATTTGAATGTGATCGAGGTTGATAAGATATTGACGATGCACCCGCAGGAAATTTCGCTCTTCCAAAAAATCCTGGACATCGCGCAAGGTCTTGCTGAGTAAATAGTGCTTGCCATTGTTTAGTACTAATTTGGTATAGTTGCTATCGGATTCACAATAAACAATATTTTTCAGCTCGACAAAAGTGATTCCACCCTGTGAAGGAACGGCAAGCTTTTGCGGGTAATGGCCAGCATAATGTTGTTGTTTAAAGAAGTCAAGTTGCTGCAGATCTAATCGTTGCTGCCGTTCAGCCCGACCCACAGCAGCGATGAGATCCTGTGTATCGACCGGTTTTAATAAATAATCAAGTGCACTGAATTTAAATGCTTTAATCGCAAACTCGTTATATGCTGTTACAAAAATGACACTAAAGGATAGTTCTTCTAATTGCTCCAAGAGTTGAAATCCATTTAGCTGGGGCATTTCTATATCTAAAAATACCAGGTCAGGTTTAAGATGTCGAATAACTTTTAAACTATCAACGCTGTCGTTACACAGGGCGACTACTTGAACCGCTGGGCAATGCTGACTTAGCTGCAGCGCCAGCATTTGTGTGCAGTGAAGTTCATCGTCGACGATAACCGTTCTAAGCATGATTGATAATTGTCATATTGGAATAGTTAGCACCACTTCCGTACCACAACCTTCTCCCTGATCATTTACCAGATCATTTACGTGCACATGCGTGTGCGACTGATAGAGCTGGTTGATTAATTGTATTCTCTCTGATGTCACTCTCATCCCAAACGACTTATGATTGGTGGCAGATTTACTTTTCAATAACGCAGCATTTGCTCTTCCTACACCATTATCTGTAATTGTTACGCGCAGAAGATGAATTTCAGCTTGCTCAATATGAACGGTCACCTTACCTCCCTCCTTCTTATGCATCAATCCGTGCCATATAGCGTTCTCAACATATGGTTGTATGAGCAAAGGTGGAATTTCCACAAACTCAGGTTCCAAGTCATCGCTCACTTTGATTTCATAAGAAAGTTTCTGGTTGAACCGCATAACTTCCATCTCCAGATAAAGGTCAAGCGCCTCCAATTCATTTTGCAACGTGACCTTGGGTAAACGGGAGTTCTCCAGGACCCGACGAATTAAGCGGGAAAATTTGGTAAGGTATTCAGATGCTAAAGTTCCATTGTTTTGTGCTGCAAAGAACTTGATAGAATTCAAACAATTGAAGATAAAATGAGGATTCATCTGTGACCTTAGGGCTGTCATCTCTGTCTCGGCCAGCTTTTGTTCAAAAGCCATCTCCACTTGCCTGATATGCTGAGCCTCGAGTTCTACATTCTTCTCTTCAATCTCCTTGGTACGAGCCGCAAGCTCTTCCCTGAGCTGAATAGTGTAATTTTCTTGCAAGGTTTGATTTTGTATTTCTACAAGCCTGCTGCGATACACAAGGGCTAGTGCAAAACAGAAACATTCAATTGTCAACCCAAGGTATGACCAAAACGGAAGATAGTTCAAGAACAGATTTTGGATATAGGATAGGTCGAGAATATAGAAATTAATTAATGTCGGAACCAGGGTGATAATCACAAGACTAAGGGAACCTGCCAACAAATATTTCTTTATGGGACTTTCACTTTGGATGATTAGCACAATTACGATTAACAAGGATAAAGCAGATGGGACGAGCATATACGTGTAGTAAAAATTACTACCGAAAACAGGTTTCTTAATAAAAAACTCGATCAACGCAATACCCTGCTGCGCTAGCAGAAGGGCGAATAATGTATCAAGTACTGGTCTTATTAGTGGGTAACGAGCTTTAACGCCCAGCAGTCTGCTGATAAACAGTAAGTAGAATGCAAACGCCAACGCAATGGATAAGGGAAATCTTGAGGCGTTGAAGAAAGGGTATATCCATCCAAGTCCAAACCGAATATCCACATGCGTAACGGCTAATAAAAAACAGCAACTCACATACAGAGCATAGTAAAGAAGAGTTGAGTCCCTACCCAAATAATAATGGTAGAATGCATAAAGACTCATAAAAAACAAACATCCAACAATAATTCCCATCACTATTAATAAATGTGTGGTGTACGCAATTTCCGATCGCAATAGTTTTTGCGCTCCGTCAGGTGTGTACAACGTTGCCATTACGGGGGTTGGAGCATTAATTAAAATCACGCTTCGCGACCAATAAATTTGCTCATGCGCTGGTGGAATTGAGATGGGGAGTTGATGTCGGTAAGGACGTTCTTCAGTTACGATCGTGTATACACCTGTGGTTCCCATATAGCGATTAGCCTTATACACGTGCGTAATTTCTGTAACGCCAGGCGAAAAAAAGAACTTTAAAGTATCATGTGGATGATCGTTACGAATACTGAATCTTAACCAAGTAGCTTGTAACGACTTCTTCGAATGACTGGTTCTCTCATTACGCTTATCTGCAAATGGCGCAAAAGTTTTCTTGCTAATTACCTCAAGGGGCAAAGTATCACCTGACAGATCTTCGTAGAAATAGGTCCATGGACCGATGTTGATTGGCTGGTCAGTCGCGGGATTTCCATAAAAGACCATCGGGCCCGACTGATCTTCTTTGATTGAATCACCTTGTAAGACTCCAAATAGTAAAACCGCCTTTATTAAAATCAAAACTTTCACAAGGCCGCGATTTAGTGTTATGGAATATCGGCATAATAAGAGCTTTACACTAAAATTTTCTTCTAAATGGTATCAAATTCCTGGTTAACGACCTAACAGGATAGTGAGCACCACTAAATAAAACGGTCGCTTGCTCATCCAGCGTGCAGCTAGCTCAACAATAGTGGCGCATAATCTGCCCCTCGGCTAGCTTAGTCAAGCAATTTAAATTCGCTTAACGTTCCATCCTTCACACTAAAATTTTATCCACTATGAAACGTCGCATCTTTTTTAAAATTCCCCTTGCAATAGCAGCAATGTCGCAAGCCTCCATACTTAACGCAAATGATAGGCCTATGCATGGCATCAAAGTCGGCAAGGATGAGGATCGGTTCAATGAAAAAGTTGAATTGAGTCGCGTTGGAACTCGCATTGATACGAAAGTATCTTCCAATGACTTAGAAGGAGATCTCTATGTTTATGAAAGCCGCGGTGTTGGAAAGGGTGGTCCGCCTTTGCATGTGCATCCATTTCAAGACGAATGGATTTACATTCTCGAAGGAGAATATGAATTTCAAGTGGGGAAAGATCGCTATCACTTAAAACCAGGGGATTCATTGCTTGCACCTCGACAGGTACCCCATGCATTCGCTTATGTGAGTGAAGGTTTAGGAAAAATGATCATTGTCTTCCAGCCTGCTGGTAAGATGGAAGCATTTTTTCATGAGGCGGCAAAACAAACTACACGAGGTTCAATCGAAAACCAAAAAGATTTTTTTAAAAAGCATGATCTCGAAATAGTAGGCCCCCCTTTGACGGTGGCAGAAACAAAGTTTGATAAGTGAAGACTCATAGACATCGAATAGTCGCCCTGATTTTAAAATCGGGGTGGCATCCTTGCCTTACCTTAGCACAGTCTCGTTGTTGAAAACATTTGTACTCCTTTCGCATCATTTTGAAACATGAACTGATATCCTTCTACGTCATCGTGCCGTTGCGGTTAAGGTATTACCATTCCTCCAGCACCCGCATCCTAAGATTATTTCACATAAAATATTTGATGTAGATTCACCCCTTACCGATCATCGACAGTAAGGGCAAGCATGCAAAACTCTCCGGAATATATCCGTCAATATTTAAACGACCTATATCGCAAAGAGTCACGCGCGGTGTTTGCCACACTCATCCGGCTTCTTGGCGACTTTGACAATGCCGAAGATGCAATGCATGATGCCTTTAAGACAGCGCTGGAACAATGGTCACAGCATGGCATTCCATCAAACCCAAAAGCATGGCTCATTTCCACTGGACGATTTAAAGCAATCGACCGCATCCGCCGTCAATCCAAATTTAATCCTTTACAAGCCGAGCAAGTTCGACAATTAGAAGACAATAATTCCGATCCTTCAAAAAAGATTGATAAAGAGATTGAAGATGATGTTCTGCGATTGATCTTCACTTGTTGTCACCCAGCCCTCGCGTTAGACACGCGTACAGCCTTGACGTTACGCGAAGTTTGCAACCTCACTACCGAAGAAATCGCTAAGGCATTTCTTGCTACGCCATCCACCATTGCGCAGCGGATTGTTCGCGGCAAAGCAAAAATTCGCGAAGCGAAAATCCCTTTTGAAATTCCACAACAACACGAACTGCCTGACCGACTAGGATCAGTTCTCCAGGTTATTTACCTTGTGTTTAACGAGGGATACTATGCCTCATCGGGCGACACGTTAATCCGAGTTGACCTTTCAAGCGAAGCCATTCGTTTAGGTCGACGCCTACACGACCTGTTGCCTGGCGGGGAGGTTGCCGGATTATTAGGCCTTATGCTATTGCACGAATCGCGTCGGTCCGCTCGAATGACGTCCACCGGTGACTTAATTCTACTGGAAAATCAAGACCGTTCACGATGGGATCGTGAAATGATCAGAGAAGGCTTAGCACTTGTAGAGCGTGCGTTTTTATCCAAACCACCGGGTCCATACACATTGCAGGCAGCAATTGCTGCTTTGCATGCTGAAGCAAAAAAATCGCAGGAAACCGATTGGCCGCAAATCGCCGGACTCTATACCTTGTTGCTGCAGATAACTCCCTCACCCATCATTGAATTAAACCGTGCTGTGGCCATAGCGATGCACCAGGGTCCAGAGGCCGGGTTGCGACAAATCAATGCAATCCTGGAGCGCGGTGAGTTAAAAGATTATCACCTCGCGTACTCTGCACGCGCCGAATTATACCAGAAATCCGGCCGCAAGAACGATGCGCGGGCTTCATGGGAACGCGCTCTTGCATTAGCGCAACAAGACCCGGAACGACGTTTTATCGAGAAAAAGCTCAAAGAACTCGAAACCTGATTCTCCTCCCTCAAAAAAAAGAAAAATAAATTTGGAGTTGTTTGTCGATTTAACTTTCTGCTATTCGACTATCTGTTGAACACAAACAATTCTGAAAAATCTAAAACAACTAACATGAGAAAATTAATAATGTGGAATTTCGTCACCTTGGATGGCTATTTTGAAGGCGAAAAAAAATGGGACCTGTCTTTTCACAACGCAATTTGGGGACCGGACCTCGAGAAGCTCAGTCATGAGCAGCTTGAATCTGCCGACTACCTTGTTTTCGGCAGGGTAACTTATGAAGGGATGGCGTCTTACTGGAAAAATGTAAAAGATGAAAATGCAAAAACAGCCAAATTAATGAATAGCATTCCGAAAATTGTTTTTTCAAAGACTCTAAAAGACGTTAGCTGGAACAATACAACGCTGATCAATGGGAATGCCTCTGCTGAACTCCAAAAGCTGAAAGCACAAGGCGGAAAAGATATGTATGTGTTTGGTAGCGCGGACCTGTGTACAACATTTATCAACGACGATCTCATTGATGAGTATCGCATCGGAATCGCTCCTGTTATTTTGGGAAAGGGTACACCACTCTTCAAGCAAGGTGTATCTCCCAAAAATTTGTCGCATGTTTCCACACAAAATCTTTCGAAGGGTGGTGTGGTTTTGAAATTGGGAAAAGAATTCTGATCCAGCGTTCTCCGATTTAGCAGGATGCGAATAAGGAGTAAGGAGTAATCTACCTAGCCGTGTTTGAAAGCTATTCTGAAGGAAGGATAAAGTAATAGGCAATAGGGTATATGGGTGCACATTTTGAGGCCCGATCCTTATTCCTTATCCCCTATTCCCTATTCCTTTTTCTAACTTGACAAACTTGAAATAAGACATTGGCATAAATAAATAAATACAAACAAATGACAGTAAACAAAAAAACGGTTGAGACATACATGGAAGGATTCCGGAAAAGTAATCATAAGATGATTCTTGATTGCCTTACGGATGATGTTGTCTGGAAAATGCCGGGCGTATATCTGCACCGTGGGAAGGATGAATTTGATAAGGAAATCGAAAATGAAAATTTTGTCGGGAGTCCGACGATACAGGTAAAAAGACTGATCGAAGAGAACGACATTGTAATTGCGGAAGGATCGGTTCAGGGCAAGATGAAAAACGGGAATGCACTTGATGCAGTTTTTTGTGATGTCTTTGAAATGACCGGGGGAAAAATCAGATCCCTTACTTCATATTTGATGACGTTGAATACTTCAATCAAGTTTGAATAATAGAATCAACGATCAATCTAAAATATAAAACGACACATATGAAATACATTTGCCTTGGATACATTAACGAAAAAGAATGGGAATCCGCCACCGAGAAAGAGCAAAAAGCTATGATGGATGAGTGCTTCACCTATGATGCTGAATTGAGAAAGAATGGCCATTTTGTTGGCGGCGAAGCGTTGCAGGGCTCTGCGAATGCTACAACCATACGGTGGCGAAACGGTGGTGCATCGGTAACAGACGGCCCCTTCGCTGAAACGAAAGAACAAATCGGTGGTATCATGATACTCGAAGCCACTGACCTTAATCATGCCATCCGATTGATGTCAAACCATCCTTCAGTGCGCATTCTCAAAGAAAAGGGCTGTTGGGAAATTCGTCCTGCAGCGGACTTGACAGTGATGATTGAGGAGAGTGAGAAGCGACGGGGATCTCTTCTATGAAACCGTCATCCAGAGCGAGGAATGTGAGATGGGATGCGGGGAGCGAAGGATCCAGTGGATACACCGCATACTGACCATAGCCCAGCGTAAGCAACGAATTGAAGGGTCGTATAGCCACTCCGTAGCCACGGGATCCTTCGCGCCGACCCACAAGTCAACGCTTCGCTCTGGATGACGGAACCGCGGGGAGGCACTCCGTAGTCGAGCACTATCCCATCAAATCCCTTTCTCAGCTGGATCATGGAACCTTGGGAGCCATCATAGCCCTACGCTACTACTACTCTATGAGAGCTTCATCCCCTCCTATGAAACCGTCATCCAGAGCGGGGCATGTGGGATGGAATGCGGGCAGCGAAGGATCCAGTGGATACAACCGCGTACCGACCATCTTCCAATGTAAGCAACGAATCGAATTTCATATAGCCACTCCGTAGCCACGGGATCCTTCGCGCCATCGCGCAAGCCAACGCTTCGCTCTGGATGACGGAACCGCGGGGAGGCACTCCGTAGTCGAGCACTATCCCATCAAATACCTCTCTCAGCTGATCGTGGAACCTTGGGCGCCGTCATAGCCCGACGCTTTGACTCTATAAGAGCTTCACTCTCTCCTATGAAACCGTCATCCAGAGCGGGGCATGTGGGATGGAATGCGGGGAGCGAAGGATCCAGTAGATCACAGCGCATACCGAGCATCGCTCAGGCTAGCCCTCACGATCCATTCCTATTCTTCAAACTCTCCAACGTCCCATTGGATGAAACACAATTAAACTTTTGTATCCGCTTTCCGGTGTGGACTTCCGTTGTATAAATATTCCCCTTAGAATCTACAGCAAGGTTGTGTAACCATACAAATTGACCCGCATATCGACCGATGCGACCGAAATGTCCTAACACCTCCAAACTTTCACGATCCAGGATCCATACACATTGATTTGTGCCATCTGCGACGTAAACTATTTTCTGACCTGGATCTCTTGAAAAGTCAAGATCCCATGCTGTACCGGCTCCTGATGTTTCTTTGCAAATGAATACCTCGCGAATGAACTTACCATCTTTCTGAAAGACTTGAACGCGGTTGTTCGTTCTGTCGCATACATATACAAACCCGTCATTTGAAATTCGTACCGCATGCACGGGATTTGCAAACTGAGATGGAGCCGACAAATTTTCATCGAATGAATCTTCATCGGAATCATTCGGTCTATTACCATAAGCTCCCCAATGTCGCTTATACTCTCCCGTTGTGGCATCGAAAACTATAATGCGATGGTTCACATAACCGTCAGCGATATATACTTCATTTGCCTCGCGGTCTACATCAATATCCGTCGGTCCACCGAGCAGATTCGTATCACCGCTCCCTCCTGTTTTTCCTGTTTTACCTATTTGAAGTAGAAGTTTTCCATCCCGGCTAAATTTTAAAACACGGTGATCAGTAAAACCACCAATCCATACATTATCGTCGTGGTCGACGAAAATTCCATGTTCGCTTTCAGGCCACTTAAGGTTTTTATCTAAGTCACTCCACGCCTGAATTAATTTCCCGCCAGGATCAAACTCCATTATGGATGGTGCAGGGCTATACGGTAAATCGCGAGGGAGAAGGTTCGGCATGGATTCGTCACTTCCAAGACTTTTAGGTCTGTGAACAATCCATATATGATCCTTTGAATCTATTGAAATACCTGATACCTGACCAACCAACCAGTTATTTGGTAATGGTTCAGGCCAATATGGATCTACTTTAAATGCCGGAATTGATTCAGTCACTGTCGTACAATTGTTTGTAAAATTATTAGAACAACTTTTTATTGATACCTAAGTATTCCTGAGTTCGCCTTATCGCTTATTGCTTCAAGAATTATTACAGCGACCGCACATCCAGGATCGACCTTCCCTTTTGTTTGTTCACCCAACCATGAAGCTCTGCCAATACGGCTCTGAAGATTTGTTACCTGGTCACGACCTTGTTTTGCAGCTTCAACCATTTTCGCAGCTGCATCTTCAAGAGAGGCACCCGATTCTAAGGCGGCCTTCAGCGCGTTAGACGCAGGCAGAAGAGCATCAAGAACGGTCTTATCATTCAGCTGAGCTTTCCCTCGTTCTTGGATCCCGAGCGCAGCTGCAAAGAGTATGTCTGGAAGTTCAGCAATAGCAACTTGATTCTTGCCTTTGGCCTTCATACCCGCACGCATCAGAGCAGTAGATGTCAACGTCCCGAATGATGATGAACCTACCTTATTAGCTATTAAACCAGCACCAATAAGAAACTGTCCAATATCCTCCGTGTTGTTCGTTGTAACATAGTCGCGCAACGCAATGGCTATCTTCTTCATTGTTATTCCCAAGTCGCCATCTCCAATAGCCTGATCCAGCTCAGTTAGATAATCGTGATTCGTTTCAACACTTCTGCAGGCGCGTAAAATAGCCGTTTTGAAGGTTAGGATTGAAAGTGAATTATTCTGAGTATTCATTAGAGTTACAGCATTAAAATTGTTTTAGAAAAGGAGTATGTGCAGGTGCATCTAACAGCGCCTTCATTTCATCATCAACTTTGAAGAGTGTAATTGAAAATCCGCTCATCTCCATGGATGTCGCAAATTCTCCGATATACGCCCGGTGTACATTGAGAGAACTTTGGGTAAGTATCTCATTGACTTTTCTGTACGCGATGTAAAGCTCCTCTGCAGGCGTAGCACCCAAACCATTTATCAATACAGCGAATGTGTCTCCAGAAGTAGGATTAAGTTCCTCCAATAAGGTATTTACCATTCTGGTCGTCACCGTATCAGCAGTTTGAAGTTTCTCCCTGCTTATGCCACGTTCGCCATGAAGACCCATACCGATTTCCATTTCGTCGTCTCCAATAGAAAAAGTTGGTTTGCCAATAACAGGCACAGTGCATGGTGACAACGCTACGCCTACTGTTCGGATATTACTGAGCGCTCTTTCGGTAACGGAAACGACTTCATCCAGTGATGCACCTTGCGCGGCTTTTGCGCCAGCGATTTTAAACGCTAACACCATACCCGCAATACCACGTCTCTGCTTTGCGTTCGCAGCAGGAGCCGAAGCTACATCATCGGCAACAAGTATAGTTTTAACTGGAATGTCTTCCATTGCAGCCAATTCAGCTGCCATGTCGAAATTCATTACGTCACCACCATAGTTTCCGTAAATGTATAGTACGCCTTTTGAGCTATTAATCTTGCGAGTGACTTCAAGCATTTGCTCGGCATTTGGCGAAGCGAAAACATCACCTACGGCAACTCCATCGAGCATACCTTTTCCAACATAACCAATAAAAAGTGGTAAGTGACCCGATCCGCCACCCGTAGCGATTCCCACTTTGTCGGCGATCGGGGCATCGGTACTGACAATACAGTGAACGTCTCCGCCCGTGAAAGTAAGATAGTCAGGATGGGCCTTTAAAATACCATCGAGCATTTCGGTAACAAAATTTTCCGGATTGTTAAGGATCCTCTTCATAGTTTAACGATTTCGTTGAATGGTGGCTTTAACGTTGCTTATTTGTAAATCATGGAATACAGGCACAATATGAACTCTTAATCAAGGCTTTGTATTTTTGTCATGCTTTAAGCTTTACGTTACATAATAAAATATCCATAAGGGCACCTAAATACTTACTCCGACAACCTGTTTTTTCTTCTGGAAAAACGTACCCGGTTGGAAAGGCCATTGTCCGCGATTGGCGGTTGTTAACTAAGAAAAAACCCTAAGGAGCTGTAACCCAACCCCTCACAGTCTCGATTTCATTTTGGGACATTCCCATCTCCGTACCTTCGAAATTTCCTTATACAGACAGGGCATCCCGCACGCCTGGCGTTCTGCTTTACGCCTTCTGCTTTCCGCCCATCAAAAAATGACCCCACTCTGAGTAAGTAATTCAATCACGTTGTGGATATAATATGTGATGAAGGATGACGACTATTCACTGACCAAGTGAATAGCATTTTTAAATGTAAAAGACCTTAGACTTAAATCAGTAACGATGGCGATGAATGTTATCATGCCCCGGCAGGGACAATCGGTGGAATCTTGTATCATAGGTGACTTGTATAAGAAAAAGGGGGATCAGGTCAAGGAAGGTGAAATCATTCTCACTTTTGAAACCGACAAGGCACAATTTGATCTTGAATCGCCAGCCTCCGGTATAATACTTGAAATGTTTTGCAATACCGGCGATGAAGTCGCGGTACTCAGCAATATAGCAGTCATTGGTCAACCTGGTGAATCAACCAACGACTCCAGTGCAAAAGAAACTTCGTCAACCACTGTTGCTGAAGATTCTGTTTCGGAACCTGCTCAATCAACCGATTCAAAAAAATCGGAAAGTCAAATCATCTCTTCTAACGGCACTGAGAAAATCAGAATCTCACCGCGCGCAAGGAATCTTGCTGCAAGGTTGAATATCGATGTATCAAAGGTCAAGGGGTCCGGACCCATGGGCAGAATCCTGGAAAAGGATGTCGAAAATGCCGCAAGTACATTGCAATCAAAAAGCCCTTCGGTCGAAGAACCAACCGATAATCCAACAACCGATTTTGTCGTCAAGAAAATATCAAATGTCAGGAGGATTATTGCAGATAACATGCATGCATCCCTTAAGAATTCGGCACAGCTTACCCATCATATCAGTGCAAAGGCGACAAAGATTTTAGAATACAGAAAAAAACTGAAATCAGATTCCGAAAAGGCAGCGGCAGAAAATATAACCATCAATGATATGGTTTGCTACGCAGTGATCAAAGCGTTGAAAATCAAACCTGAAATTAATTCACATTTTCTAGCCGACAGCATCAAGAGATTCTCTCAGGTCCACCTGGGCATAGCTGTTGATACTGAACGCGGTTTGATGGTCCCCGCTTTAAAAAATGCGAACAACTATTCACTACCGGAACTCTCCAAGGCATTGAAGTCGCTGGCTGATCGCTGCAAGAACGGTAACATCGACCCTGAACTTCTCGCCGGTGACGCAGCATCTTTCACTATATCGAACCTGGGTAGTTTTGGAATAGAAATGTTTACACCAGTCTTAAACCTGCCGCAGACCGGTATCCTGGGAGTGAACACCATCACGTACCGGCTGGAAATGGGTGATAATAAAATAGAATCGGTCCCTTACATCGGCCTCTCATTAACCTACGATCACAGGGCTGTCGATGGAGCACCCGCATCGGCCTTTCTCAAAGAGGTTAAAAATCAAATCGAAACGCTAGGTGTTGAGATCTGAATATCAGTCAAGCAATATTCGAGCAGTAGCCATAGCGTTACTGGATAATAAACTTAAATGAACATTAGACTAATAAATAACTACAACGATGCCCAAATCTTTATATATCGATCCGGATTTTGTCAGACAAAAAGGAGGAATAAAGTTCGATCCTATTCCGGTTAATCAATACGATAAAACTATTGAGGAAGAGAAAATCAACTTTTCAAACGACGATTTCATCCGGATCTTCAGGGACATGCAACTGATCCGCGAGTTTGAATCAATGTTCAACCAAATCAAAGTAGCAGGTGAATATAAAGGCATACGTTATGATCATCCGGGCCCGGCACACTTTTGTATTGGACAGGAAGCTGCTGCAGTCGGGATGGCGTATAATCTTACCGTTGATGATTACATTTTCGGGTCACACCGGAGCCACGGCGAACTCCTTGCTAAGGGTTTCGTAGCTATCCGTCAGTTATCGGATGATGATCTCATACAGATTATGAGAAATTACTGTGATGGTGCCATACTGAAAGTTGTTGAAAAATTTCAAAAGGGAACGGTTAAAGAACTTGCAACAGACTTCCTGTTATATGGTACACTGGCAGAAATTTTCGGTCGAGAAAACGGTTTCAACAAGGGACTTAGCGGTTCGATGCATGCATTCTTCCCTCCGTTTGGTGTTTATCCTAACAACGCTATCGTCGGTGCTTCAGCAGATATCGCAGTTGGCGCTGCACTCTACAAGAAAGTGAACAGGAAACCTGGAATTGTAATTGCCAATATCGGTGATGCTGCTATGGGATGCGGTCCAGTATGGGAAGCGATGGTCTTCGCCGCGATGGATCAGTTTAAAACACTCTGGCAGGAGCCTTACAACGGTGGACTACCAGTCATATTTAATATCATGAACAACCAGTACGGTATGGGTAGTCAGACGAGCGGAGAGACTATGGGATTTGGAGTCATGGCAAGGGTTGGCGCCGGAGTGAATCCCGAAATGATGCACGCTGAACGTATTGATGGTTATAATCCCCTTGCAATTATTGATGCTTATAGACGCAAGAAAAAAACACTTGAGGAAAAAGGTGGACCAGTATTTCTTGACACGCTGACCTATCGTCTCACAGGCCATTCCGCTTCTGACGCGTCATCGTACAGGACGAAGGAAGAAATCCAGGCCTGGGAAAAACAGGATGCGTTGCTTTCTTATAGCAACCAACTTGTAGAGGGAGGTATTGCGAGCGAGGATCAGCTTGAACAGATCAGGGAGTGGACAAAAGAAATTGTTCTGAAGATGTTAAATCTTGCCAAAGACGATCATGTGTCACCAAGAATGAACCTTGATACCAACCCTGAAGCAATTGGTACTTATATGTTTTCCAACGGATCGAAGGATCGGATGGCAGAAGGTACACCAGAAGTACTCATGGCTTATGATGAGAATCCAAGAGTTCAGCAGATTAAGAAGAAAGAACGTTTTGGTTTGGATAAAGATGGCAAACCCATTTCAAAACTGAAGGCATACCAACTTCGCGATGCATTATTCGAAGCTATCCTTGACAGGTTTTACAAGGATCCAACGCTTGTGGCATACGGTGAAGAAAACCGTGACTGGGGTGGATCATTTGCAGTGTACCGCGGATTGACTGAAGCGCTTCCTTATAACCGTTTTTTCAATACGCCAATCTCGGAAGCCGCCATCGCCGGCGCAGCAATAGGATACGGAATGTCTGGCGGTAGAGTGCTGGCAGAGATCATGTATTCTGATTTTCTAGGACGATGTGGTGACGAAGTTTTTAACCAACTACCCAAATGGCAATCCATGAGCGGGAAGATCCTGGAAATGCCAGTAGTCATAAGGTTGTCTGTTGGTATGAAATACGGTGCACAACATTCCCAGGACTGGTCATCATTTGTTGCTCATATCCCTGGATTAAAGGTAGTGTTTCCTGTTACTCCATATGATGCAAAAGGATTAATGAATGCTGCGTTGCAGGGAACAGACCCGGTGATATTCTTCGAAAGTCAAAGGATATATGATATCGGAGAATGGTTCCATGAAGGCGGTGTACCGGAAGGATATTATGAAATACCTATCGGCGAGCCTGACGTAAAACGAAAAGGGGATGACATTACTATTCTGACACTCGGACCCGCTCTTTATACAGCATTGAAGGCCGCAGATATTCTTAGTGACAAATATGGTGTATCCGCAGAAGTCATTGATGCAAGAAGTCTTGTACCATTCAACTATGAACCTGTTATCGAATCGGTGAGAAAAACAGGAAGAGTACTTCTTGTGAATGAGGCATGCTCGAGGGGTTCGTTCACGAAAGAAATGGCGCAAACAATTACTGAACTTGCATTTGATGAGTTGGATGTGCCACCCGTAGTTGTTGGTGCAAAGAATTGGATAGTTCCAGCATATGAAATGGAGCGATATGTTTTTCCTCAGGAGAAATGGATCCTGGATGCTATTCACGAAAAGATCATGCCGTTAGAAGGCCACGAATCGTCAGACGACTATTTTACCAATGAGGCACAAATCCAACGAAATCGTTTAGGGATATAAAACTTCTCTAAAAAAATCCACAAATTTGTGAGGGAGAAATAATCTCATCAACGATTCGCAAGTTCATTTCATTACATGGGACCAAACACTCAGATATGAAGATTCAGTTATACACCATTTGCTTTTCTTTGTTGTTTGCAGCGTGTGGCAGTCGCAATGAAGGTAATTCAACCGCAAGAGATAGCGCTGTTGAGAATTGGATCGAAAAAGGAATATGGCGTCAGGGTTGGGAGGTCAATCCCGACCAATCCCTGGACACGGCTGAATTTCATTCGCGTTATTCTGCAAATCCCGCACGGTGGGAAAAGGCGTTCGCGTTCCTTGCGGCCACCGATCTTGCAAATAAAGAACCAGGACGTTATGAAATTGATGGTGAACAAATTTATGCCATTGTCCAGGAGTATATAGGGAAAGCAGAGGCGGACACGAAATTTGAAGCACACAAGAAATATGCGGATATCCAATACGTTATTAAAGGTCGTGAACAAATAGGTGTAAGGCCTCTTGCTTCAGTAGAAGAGATTGAGCCATACGACGACGAGAAAGATATTGCATTCTTCAGCTCAGCAGAGAACAACTACCGTCCTGCAAGTCCCGATAATTTTTTTATTTTCTTCCCTGATGATTCGCATCGCCCTAGCGTGAAGGCTTCTGACGGCGAGCAGGTTAAGAAGGTAGTGGTTAAGGTAAAACTCTAAGTCGGTAAACGGTAATCGGTTCGCTCGATTGAAGTTAAACAATGCTATGCTCTAGCGCACACCCATGTCTCACACCCACGATTCCCGATGGCTATCGGATAGCTATCGGGATTAACGGATAACGGTTAACTAACCAGTACCGAGCGCACACCCAACTCCCACACCCACGATTCCCGATGGCTATCGGGTGGCTATCGGGATTAACGGATAACGAATAACGGTATCAATTATTCACTGTCAACTCCACCACACGATCCTTCCTGTTATCCTGGAAAAAAAGACTCGCTACGTAGCCCACAATAAACATAGTGGCATGACCAATAAATCCAATTAAGAATGGATGCAGCGTGTAGTTAAAAATTCCCAGGTCGATAACTCCGTTTCCTGTTAGCGATGCCCAGGTGCTGACAAGGACCGTCACGATTATGCCGGCTGTCACTCCCTTAAGGTTAGCCTTTTTGCTTGATACCGCCAGTAAAACTAAACCTAATATCCCACCGACGAATATGGAAAGTACAATGAAGTAAATCACCAAAACTTGAGAGGTCTTTGTTACGAGCCACATCGCCAATAATAAAGACAAACAGCCGGCTACAATCAGGGCGATTCTAGCAACGCTCAATCTATTTCGACTATGGTTGTTACTTATTCTTGAATACAAGTCTGTGGTGAACACAGTTGAAATACTATTTAATCCACCGGAGATCGTAGACATTGCAGCCGAAGCCAACGCAACAATTATCAACCCTTTAACTCCATTAGGCAATTGCGTCATAATGAAATGAGGGAACACCTGATCCGGCTTGCTCGCGATTTCCGCTGGCAAAGTGTTATTTCCCAAAGTGTAATATCCCCACAACGCCGTGCCTATAAGAAAAAACAATGCCCAGACTGGTATGCAGGCTATACCGCTAATCAATGTCCCGCGTACTGCTTCCTTCGTACTTTTCGCTGTGAGGTACCGTTGAATCATCGTCTGATCTGTTCCATAATTATGCGCGTGCTGAGCAAACCCATATAAAATCATAACGGTCAAGGTCTGTCTTTCGAGGTTAAAACTTAATTCACCTAAATTGAATTTGCCAGCGTTCCATGCTTTTTCAAAAACAACTCCAGGTTCTACGGGCCCGTCGAACAAAAGAATCGACAAGCAAGCAAGTCCACCTCCAATAAGTAAAAGGCCTTGTATCACATCCGTCCAGGTCACAGCTTCTATCCCACCCATCAGTGTATAAAATATTGTGATTACTCCAATCACCAGGATTAACTGGTAGATATTGATGCCTGTCATTGTAGTTAGTGCCAGCGAAAGCACAAAAAATATCACACCAAGTTTTGAAATGTAGTAAAGAATAAATGTCAATGCACCGTAAGCTCTTACTCCATAGCCGAATCTCTTCTCAAAATATTCATACAAACTCGATCCTATTACATTCCTGTAAAAGGGAACAGCAAATATTGCAATTGGATAAATTACAGCAAGTAATAATAAGTTCTGTGTGAAGAGAACCCAGCTGGATGCGAAGGCGGCACCGGGAAATGCAAGAAATGTTATGTTGCTGATCAAGGTCGCAATTAAGCCGAGCCCCATTGCCCAGCCAGGGATTCTTTTGCTTGCAATAAAAAAATCGTCAGTCGATTTCTGCCGCTTAAGAAAATAGATTCCAATGCCCAACACGCCAGCCAAATAGAAAATTACTACCAGGGAATCTAAGAGAGAAAATTGTGACATAATGTTTTCATTGATTTCCAAAAATTCGTTTCGCCTACATATTCGCCTTTGTCACTTTTTACCAAATGACATTCATTAGAAAAAATGCACAACATCAGTTGTAGCCTCCCAAATGAACAATGAGGATGCATCAGACAATTCTAATACATCCTCACTCAAATTAAATTTTATTTAGATATCAGCGTACTATTTTTTCGACTTTGGTACTTCAATCCACCAGTGATAAATATTTACTCGTGGACCGTTATAACTAATATCAGCCTGGATAAGAAGTCTCTTCGGAGATGATGGGCTACTACCTCCTATTACAGTGTTGCCTGAATAGAAATCACCTGCACCGGCACGTGGAGTCTTCTCCCGACTCACCAGGTACACGCCCTCATCCCAATTGATGCCATCCTTTGAAGAGTATAACACGAAGTTATTAGGATTCTCGCCAAAACTTCCGCTTCGCCCATGCATAAAATAATAGTCTCCCACTTTCGCCGACATTTGGGGATTTCTTACAGACTTCGCGAAATGAGTGTTCTTAACTTCAGACCAGGTGTGGCCACCATCCTTGCTAATGACGTAAGGAATATTTTTTTCGTCCGTATCCTTTCTCGGGTCGGCATATCTGCCAGTAGTTGGATAGGGATACGAATAGACAATTATATCACCATTGTCCAATACACCAGCGGCAGAGTAATAATTTCTATGATCGAATGGTAATAAACTGCGTCTGCTAAAGGTCTTGCCATTATCTTTTGAAACATAGATGGAGTAAGGCCCCACACCAGGACTTTGTGCACCACCAAAACAAACTATGAACACCTCATTATTCCGAACGAAATTGGTATTCATTGTCAATGAAACATCATCCACTGTCGCTTCTTTGTCCAGTTCTATAGGATCGCTCCAGGTGTGGCCATTATCATGACTTAGCAAATACACCGGCGCCTTTTTCTTTCTCCAATTGGAATCTGCAAATCGCACACAAGTCGCTATCAAAGTACCGTCAGGTGCTTTTACAACACCAAACACCATGGCTGAATAAACATCATCATCATATTTATTCCATGTATCAAGTGAATATTTGAAATCAACGGGCTCACCCCAGGTTTTTCCACCATCAGTAGATCTCCTATAGGATGACCAACCACCAGCACCATGCCCCCTCCATTCTTCAGCCCAGGTATTCATATAAAATGCAATGATATCGCCGTTGGCACATTCTGTTACAGCATGACCTCCATGTCCCGAACGACTTGTTTTCTGATGATCAACGAATAATATCCCTTCATTCGGAATATTTTCCGGAAAAACCTTGTATGGCTTTTGTGATGTCTTTTGAGCAACAGCTATTTGGATCAAAAACAGCATTATGCATGAAAACCAAATCAATTTCCCTTTTTTCATTTTTATCATTTTATAATTATCACTACATCTTGTTTTTGACGAATCACTTACGTTCATGTATATGCTCGAGCTATTGAGTTACACTACTCCCAGAGTGGATCCTGTTGCAGGATACCCGGCTGAGCGTCGACCTGTACGCGTGGAATGGGCCAGCGGGTATTTTTCCCTGGTGTATAAACTGCTCCCTCCATTGCATACCTGAACTGAGTATCCTTTTCTATGAACTCGGGCAATACTTGAGCGTCAATACCCCAGCGTACTAAATCATAAAAACGATGACCTTCCATTCCAAACTCAAGGCGCTGCTCCATCCGGACTGCTTCCCTTGCGTATTCCTGGCTTGGAAATGATGGATATTCGGATATTAAGTAATTAGCCGCAGGCTGATCCCAATCAACAGTCGCATCAGCAGGGCCTGATGGGTATTTATAATTGAGAACTTTACCCATAGTAATATTTGCGGGATTTGCTGCTCTTCTGCGCACCTCATTGACTAACTCACGTGCAGTTTCAAGGTCGTTTTCTTCAACTGCGATTTCAGCTCTCCATAATAATATACGTGCATACCGCATGTATCTGTAATTGATTGAATGCTGCCGTGTATAGAGTGGATTTGCAGCAATAGCTTGTTCGCTCTTGCTATACATGAGCTTCTTCTGCAGATACGGACCACCAAAAGCCTGTGCCCGGATCCATTCGGCACCTGTCATAATACCCCATCCAAGAAATTCAACGCCACGTCTACCCACAGTTTGATCAAGACGTGGATCTACCAGTTCATCAGTTGGAATGAATTCCTCTGAAACAGGAATGTTATAGTCATTCTTCAGATTTTCATCATTGTATTTGGGACCGTTTATACCCAACAACGGAAGTCCATCGTCATCAACTTTAAAAGCGTTAACTAAATCCTGAGTAGGCTGATAGAATCCGCAACACGATGGAACAAACCTGTTAAATCCGTTAGTCAGCTGACTATCCATATTCCCGTGACTACTTTGGACAGTACCCGAACCATCATTTACCGACTGCTGAATTTCGAAAATGGATTCTTTGTTATTTTCAGTTAATACTGAAAAGTTGTCACGGTAGTTAGTCATCAGTTCAAAACGCCCGCTGTTGATAATCTCATCAAGCAAGACTTTTGCTTCAGCATATTCATGCTGAAAAAGATGAGCGTAGGCTTTAACACCAATAGCAGCCCATTTTGTAGCTCTGCCAGGTTCACCAGGATATTCGTCCGGCAAATTGTCTATTGCAAACTGCAGATCAGCTTCTATCTCGGGCCAAACTTGATGATCATTTTTAACAGTCCTCGGGTCGACATCTTCTGTGATATAGGGGATCTGCCAGAATGTTTTCTGCAATCGGAAATGCCAGAACCCTCTTATAAATCTCGCCTGAGCTCTAAGGCTATTGACAACCGCCGCATCCGGAATGTCTTTCTCTGCGATTGCCAATACTTTAAGCGCTTCATTCGCTCGTGCAATACCATCATAACCAATCGTCCACTTGTAATTCATCCATGGATTATCGGGTGTAGGTTGATAAGTTTCCAGATAGAACAGATCAATTATGTCACCGGCAGTTGATCCTTTGGTTGCATCGTCGGAAGCGAGGTTCCATGGCCAATTCTTCGGAGAGCCGGCAGCCGCAACGCTCTGGTTAGCTGTCTGCGCGCCGTCTAGTGTACTATATGCACCAACTAAAAGATCATTCACACCCTCCTCGTCAGTGAATGAATCGATCGTTGTGACACCTTTCGGTTTTTTTTCCAGAAAATCATCACAACCATTAATTGGAATAAGTGATGTTATTAATATGATAGCGGCAAATCTTTGTCCTATCGTTTTATATGCACTCTTCATGATTAGAATATTTTAAGTCAGCTTTATCGAATGTCTACTAGAAACTCATATTAAGTCCTAACATAAATCTTCTGGGAGCAGGCCAGTTCCCCAGATCAACCCCATAACCCGAATCAGAAGCATTAACCTGGGGATCAAGGCCTGAATAATTTGTAATCGTAAAGAGATCGGTTCCACTTACATAAATTTGTAAACGGTTGATCTTTGCCGCCTTTACATAATCTGACAAATCGTATCCGATCTGGAGATTGCGTAGTCTCAAGTATGATCCATCTTCGATATAATAACTTGATGGCAGCTGGCTATAAGAATCGTTGACCTGAGCAATTGGCATCTTTGCATCTCTGTTGTCCTGCAGATATGGACTGCCCCATGATTCATACAGTCTTCTTTTGCTGCGGTTGGACAGAAAGAAATTCATATCAGTAGTGCGACGCATTAAATTGACCATGTCGTTACCAACACTTGAATAGAAATTCGCCTGAAGTGAAATTTTCTTGTAATTCAGGTTGAGGTTTAGACCTGCGACAAAATCAGGAAGGGGATTGCCAATGTAGGTACGGTCGTCACCGTCAATTACACCGTCGCCGTTGACATCTCTGAACTTGAACTGACCAGCTTTATTATATGCACCTCCAAATTGAGGTGCGTAAGCACTTGCTTCATCCTGCGATTGAAATAATCCTACAACATCATACCCGTAGAATGATGGAAACGCCTGGCCTCGTTCAGATTGCACAATTGGAAATTCTCTGTATGAAAATCCTCTCAGTACTTCCGTTTCTTTAGAAGACAATTTCACAAGTTCATTCTTAAAATGTGAGAAATTCAAGGTGACGCTATAATTGAAATCCTTTTTCGAATCTGAAGCGTAGCTCAACTGCAGATCGATTCCTCGATTTCGCATATCGCCAACGTTAACCGATGGCGCTGTTCCATTACCAACTACAGCAGGTATCAATTCCTGGTACAGCATATCCTGTGTGTCTTTCTGCCAAATGTCGATAGTTGCGCTAATGCGATTAGAAAAAGCCACATCAATACCAAGGGTTTTCGAAATTGTTGTTTCCCATTTAACCATTGGATTACCAAAAGATCCCAAGGCAAATCCTGATGTAAGCGTGTTACCTCCCCGGATTGGATAGTATGTGTTGGCGACGCTCGAGCGATAGGTGGAGAACCCATTATAGTTACCAACGTTGTCGTTTCCAGATTGACCCCAGCTCAAACGGAGTTTGAGATCATCCAAAAGATTTTGGCTGGACATAAAATCCTCTTCCAAAATTCTCCAGGCTGCTCCCACCGACCAAAAATTACCCCAGGGATTTTCAGCACCAAAACGTGACGAACCGTCGCGGCGGTAAGTGACATCTAACAAATAGCGATTGTCATATCCATAATTTGCACGCCCGAAAAATGAAAGCAGTGACCAGTCATAAGCTGATCCGGCATTATTCCGAGTTCCTTCGCCAGAATCAAGCACCATGTAATCGAGGTCTGTAGAAAAGTAATTATTTCGGCTGGCGCTAAAATCTCTTCCGTCTCTCCACAATGCTTCTGTACCCAGCAATACCTGGAGGTTGTGAACGTCGCTAAGCATAGTACTATAATTTAGAGTATTCGTATAATTGAATTGTTTATAAGACGTCAAACCCTCCGTAAGTTGATCAAAGCCGCGTGCTTGAAATGACTCATAATTATTCGCTAAAGGATACACTAAACGGTCCTGATCCAGGATATATCCGAACATCGTTTTGAAGTTCAGATTTTTCATAATGGAAAAATTAGCATAAGTATTTCCGATTACTTCCAGAACAGTTGAATTCCGATTACGATCCCGATAAATTTCGCCAAGCGGATTTACACGCGCATCGAACGATGCGACCTTGGATATCGGAGCAAAATTTCCCCTTATGTCATATGCGGGCAAGAGGGCAGCAACGGTTGGTATACCCGCTACTGGCCCGCTTTCTCCCTGATCCCGACTACCCCAAAAATCGGAATAACCCAACCTAATGGTTGTCCCTATTTCCAACCAATCAGTAGCATATGAAATTAGATTTGTATTTATTGAAAAGCGTTGATACTTCGAATATTTGATAATCCCTTCCTCATTCACATATCCCAAACCAACTCCATAAGTTAGTTTGTCAGATCCGCCTGAAACTGAAACGGTAGCTTCATTTGTTAATGCGGCATCACGGTATAACAAATCATACCAGTCAGTACCTTCCGGATTTGCCTTTGAGATTTGATATGTATTCTTGTCGTACAACGACTCGTCTACTGTAGCTGCGCCGGAAGGAACCACGTAGACAGGTATCACCGGTGTGGGACCGTTTCCATACTGAGGATGGTTCGGCGTAATTCCATCATTCGCGGCTTGAAGCCACAGCATTTCACCATATTCAGTTGGATTGAGTAAATCATACTTCTTATAATTCTTGGCAAACCCTGTCCTGTAACTTACGTCCACCTGAGTGGCAGCGTTTTGTTTTCCTTTCTTCGTTGTAACCAAAACAACACCGTTGGATCCCCTTGCTCCGTAAATAGCAGTGGAAGCAGCATCCTTCAGGATCGTTATGGATTCAATATCTGCAGGGTTGAGGTTAAGCGTTCTACCACCTGGGATACCATCAATTACCCACAAAGGATCGTTATTATTAATGGTACCGAGCCCGTGAATCCTGATCTTAGCATCCTGACCAGGGACATTAGAATTATATACATCAACCCCCGACGCCATACCTTGCATCGATTCCGTCACTCTTCCTTTCGGATTGACTCTGAGATTATCAACGTTTACTACGGCAAGGCTACCTGTAACATTTGCCTTACTTTGCGTGCCATATCCAATTACCACAACCTCTTCCAATGATGTGGCATCCGGCATCATACTTATGTTGATTACCGATTGATTTTCTATCGCAATTTCCTGAGGAATCATTCCGATATAAGAAAATCGGAGTACTTGATTTCTATCGGGAACTTCCAACCTATAGTTACCACCAACATCAGTTACTGTACCCTGTGCAGTGCCTTTTATTATAACCGACACTCCAGGTAAGGGCTCACCTTGTTCATCTGTTACTGTACCACTGATCTCAATTGTTTGTAATTCAGGTTTAGCTTCATCCAGGTATTCG
>JAEZBX010000039.1 GCA_023412765.1 Bacteroidota bacterium | reverse complement strand
ACGTACGGTTCTGTGAGAGCCTGCGGGTGAAACTCCTGTGGTGCTACTCGACATTAACTAATTCAATCTGAAAAATTTGCAGTAATATAAGAAGCAATCCCAATCCTGAACCCATAATTCAAATACTTGCCATCCTGGAAAGCGGCGGCGGCTTCTAGTCTGAAGATTCTCAGAATGCCATCGATTGAATATCCAACCTCTGTGTAGTTTTTTGAAGTAGGTGTAGCCAGGTAGTTGACGAATACATTCTCTCGAATGCCGGCAAGTCTAACGAGGGGGATATTGGAAATGAGGAGTTTCCGGAATTGATAATGAAGGTTTCCAGCAAAGTATTTATCTGCCGTGCTGAATTTGTAATAGTCCATGAGCCTAAAGCTTCCTACCGGATCATTTGTTATGAATGGCGTCTGATTTCCCTGGAAGTGCTTGTAGTCCATGAAGTACATCTTGTCGGATGTTAAGAACATCCCTGCGCGTAACGCAATGTCTACGTTGCCTCTGATGCCGATCCTAAATCCGTGTTTGAAACCCAGTTCAACCTGGTCGAAGTCGGAAACGCTGTTCATGATATCCTTAAAACCTCTGCGGTAATGTGCGGAAATGATGGGCGAAGAGTTTGGCACTTCCGACTGGTATCCATTTCGAATGGTGTACTTTATCCATGGCCTCGCAGTTAAACTGAGCGACCCGATCACTGAATTATGTTCCGGGAATTCAGTATCGTCGAGTTCGTTGTTTACAGGGCGGTTAGGAGTGTAGTCTTCGATTTTATGACGGTTCACAATCTTAAAATCGCTGGTGTTGAAAAGCTCTCTCCTCCTTGCAAATGACCAAGTGGTGTTAACGGTGAAGTATGTGCTAAGCTTTTTTCTAAAGGTCAAATCCACATAATCGCGTTCGTAAATCTTCATGAGATTCTTTTCCAGGAAAAGTGTCATAAGACTGTTTACAATTGGTAGAATTGGCTCGTCTGGATTGTACTGATCTATGTATCTGCCACCCTGCAATTCCAGTCGATAATTTTTGTTGCGAAGAGAGAAGTTTAAATAACCCGAGGGCTCTTTGCGCGAAAATGCATAACGAAACAATGGACTTATCGTAAGCCTGGTTTTATTCGTATCCTGAAGAATCGTACCAAATGAGAGTCGGTAGTTAAAGTTCCATCCATCCACCGTATTAAAACCCGGTATCGGAAAATGTATTCTGAAATTGGAATGTTTCGAGATTTTGTAGTTGTCACCGATAATCAAGTCCCAGGGTTGAAAGCCTTTGTGTTTCGACGCTTTTAGCGTGTCGCCTTCTTCTTTTTTTCTCGACACCTCAGCGAGGCTGTCGGATTTCTGATAACCTTTGACTTCCTCGGCTGTAAGGGGTACGGGTCGAACCGATGCCCAGTACGCTGAATCTTTTTTGTAAGCGCCACTATCGATCTCAAAAATTGAATTAGAGATTATCTCTGGCGCAGGTTGTCCCTTTACTTCAGCTTTTTCATATTCCTTTATGATAGTGTTGAGCTCTTTTCTGGTGATTTCTTTTCCTTCCGCAAGGCGTTCCTGCAATTGTTTTGTTTGATCCTGGCGTGCTTGCTCTTTTTTCGACAGTGGCTTGAATTTTTGCTCAATTTCTTTCGCCTGTTCTTTTTCTATCTTCTCGTCGATAACCTCCATATTTTCGCTATCGACATAAAGTTCAGGGTTGAGTTCAATCTTGTAATCGCTTACAGTAGCCAGATAGTTGTATTCAAATTCAAACCCGAATACTTTTCCGTCTACTTTAAACCGATGTGAAACGGGCATCCATGCCTTGTCTTCAATTGGCGCGTAAACGGCTTTGATATTCACACCGATACCCAGTTTGGACGTATTTATATCCATGCTGTGAATACTCCACCAATCCTCAACAATGTAAAGCATGCCGTCAATTACATCATCGCCTTTTGAACGGGGAATAATTTTGATCCGGCTTACTTCATAATCCCGATCCTTGAATGTGCCCTGATACTCGAACCGATAGTACGAAAATGCTTTTGGGGAAAGCGGTGAAATTGTTTCGGCTACTTCAGGTTCATAAAAACTCCCAAAGATGTACGGGTTAGGTGAAGTATTATTATCTCTTCCATCGCTTCGAATAGAAATAACTTTTTCTTCGAATTTACCGGGCCGCGTATACTTTATATCGCTGATTGATTCGGTGACAAACACGCGACCCTTTTCAATGCCTTCCTTTTCCAAAGTTCGCTTTGCCAGCCATGGATAATCTTTTAGCTGTCCTGAACCTTTGATATAAACTCTTGCTGAATAGCTGTCGAGTTGTTGGAGATGGTACTTCGCTTTAGCAATGGCTTTGCGCATGATGGTATACGCTGGATCTTCATCGCCTGCATTGACAGTTACAGTTTGAAGTACAGTTACCTGGGTCTTCAGGGTAACGTTCACCTCTGCGTAGTTCGAAGCCACCTCAACCTCTCGGGTAATTGTTTCGAATCCCAGAAACTGAAACACCAGATCGTAACGTCCGGGGGGCAGAGCAATTTCATAATTTCCATCAACGTTCGTAGTTGTTCCACTGCCAGTTTGTTTTACGAAGATGGTGGTGTATGCAAGGGGTTCTCCTTTTTCGTCGCTCACATTTCCCCGTACGCCACCAGCATATGATGATGTACAGAACATTACAAGCATAAAAGCTAACGATAATCCTGTATACGCCGTAACGTTCCCGAACCGCATGAATCTTTCGCCGTTTAGTCCTGATAAAAGCCCTTCGCCTTAATTCGCTCCTCAACTACATCTGGTACCAGGTACCTCACCGACTGATTTCTCTTTATACATGTGCGAATGAAGGTTGCTGAAATATCAAGCAATGGTGCTTCGATATATCTAACGTTAGGATGAGTCTTGAGTTCCGAAAGTTGCGTGTTGGGTCGCTGATAAACATACAGTCCGTAATCCTTAAGTATTTGCTGGTAATTTTTCCATTTGGTAAAGTTCACCAGGTTGTCCTCACCGAGAATTACCTTGAAATCTTTTTCAGGATGTTTTTCTTTTAAATGGACCAGCGTGTGAATGGT
The DNA here is from genome assembly GCA_023412765.1 of Bacteroidota bacterium. Taxonomy (GTDB): domain Bacteria; phylum Bacteroidota; class Bacteroidia; order Cytophagales; family Cyclobacteriaceae; genus Chryseolinea. Next base: position 24,614 of record JAEZBX010000039.1, on the reverse strand, counting down.
GTAGCTGGGTTTGGGAAGATGGAATTCTATATCTGAAACGTCCAGTTTATAATTGTCATAGATTGCTGCACGAACAAGATCGTAACGATCAAATTCATGAAGTAATCCTTTGCTTGGTTTGAATGGATTTTGTGGTGACACAACGAACCATACCTTATTCAGGTCTGTGGTTTCCGCCATGATATTGGCAATGATCAGGTGTCCCATGTGAATGGGATTGAACGACCCAAAGAAAAGTCCGATTTTTTGAGCACTCATGTCGGACGAAGATACTAAAAAGCCTTGTGCCTATTTCTTAAATTCGTCGTACAATCGCTGTGCTTCAGCAAGCGATGTTTGAAGATTTTCATTCACGAGCACTCTGTCGAACTGATCCTGAAACGACATCTCGAAGTTTGCTTTGAAAAGCCGGCGCGAAATGCTTTCATCAGTGTCAGTGCCTCTATCATTAAGTCTTTCTTTTAGAATATCCAAGGAAGGTACTTTAACAAAAACGGCGAGGGCCTTGTCGCCAAAATATTTTTTGAGATTCAATCCACCTTTAACATCCACATCGAAGATTACATTCTTTCCCTGATCCCATATTCTGTGAATTTCCGATTTGAGCGTGCCGTAAAAATTTCCTTCATAAACTTCTTCCCACTCGATAAACTCTTTCTCGTCAATTCTTTTTTTAAACTCTTCGGGACTAAGAAAATAATAATCTTTTCCGTGAGTCTCCGTCCTACCACGCTTGTCGCGGGTTGACGCAGAGATTGAAAAACCTAGGTCTGAATTATTTTTAAGGAGGTGTCTGACTATAGTGGTTTTACCTGAACCGGAAGGAGCAGAAAAAATAATTGCCTTTCCTCCCATCTATGGCGCAAGGTTATGAATAATCTTTGCTTTTATACTGTCGATCAGTTCTTGGGGTGCTGCCTGACCTGTGCATTTACTTTTTAGTAGTTGACGAAGTGTTACTTCGAGGTGGTAATTTCGGTAGCAAGGCATACATTCTTCGAGATGATGTAGTAGAAAGTATTCCTTCTGTTCTGCAGTTGCTTCGCCATCGATAATGAGTTGGAGCATTTCCATGCACTCTCGCTGATTCGGGCATTCCTGCTTTTTTTCGTTTTGGTAGGGATCACTCATAGACTTCAGGCATTCTTATAACCCATTTGTTTAGCGTATTCACTAAGTTTTTCTTTCAGCAGATTGCGCGCGCGATGTAATCGACTTCTTACAGTCCCTATCGGGATGTCTAAGATCTTAGCCATTTCATCATACTTAAATCCTTCCAGATCGCACAATATTATTACAGTTCTGAAATCGACATCAAGAGAATTCAATGCATTTGAAATCTCATCCCCGATCATATCTTTCAGCGCCTCCACACGCAAATCGGGCGTTATCTGCCTGTCAACCTCTTCGGAGTTATAATAGCTTTCTACCTCTTGGTAATCCACCTTCGAAGGCTCTTTGCTCTTCTTCCGGTAATCATTGATAAAGCTGTTTTTCAAAATCCGGAACAGCCATGCTTTAGCATTAGTTCCTTGCTGAAAAGAATCTATGAAACGATATGCTTTTAAATAGGTATCCTGTACCAGGTCTTTGGAGTCGTCCTGGTCCAACGTTAACCGATAAGCAAAGTTGTACATCGAGTTAATGTGAGGCATAAACTCGTTGTTAAAGATGTTCTCTTTATCTCTATCGGAATATTGCTGTTTCGGTGACTCTTCTAATTCCATGTTCGTCAAAAATAGTTAAAAAAACCTTTACGACTGCCTTTGACATCTATCCAAACAATAAATTGGCCAAACTCTCGATTGGCGTGGCTCAGCAATGGTGTTGGAAGTATATCGTTAAGAGGGGGTTATCACTATCATTTGCCTGATTTCAAGCGCGAGCGATTGATTTCAAGAAGTTTTGCGTACTTATAAAATACCCCGTTGGCGTTGGAAACAGAGATGACAAGACCCTCATAACCATCCCATATTCCTCCCTTCAGAATATAACTTTTCAGGAATGAAAAGGCTGTTTTGTAGAATATCTTCAACGTTGTAACATCCTTTTTACCAGCGTGCTCCAACGCGAAAAGATCGGCGTACTGTTGCTGCATCTTTGCGATTAATTGACTTGCATTCTGGTAAGCTTCATGCAAGAGATCTCCCTGCAGATGCCTGGTACTCGCGCCATCGTCCATTACTACAACTTCATGCACTAAGCCACCACTCCATCTACCCTTGCGACGATCCCAAAGTCTGATCTTCTTATCCGGGTACCATCCACAGGACTTAATCCATTTGCCTGCATAACTGTTTAACCTGTTCATTTCATATCCGTCAGCATTCCATTCCGACTTAGCTTTCGCAATGGAAGAATGCAACTCCGACGACAAGTACTCATCTGCGTCCAATGCAAGAATGTAGTCATGTGTTGCTTGTTCAACGCCATAATTTTTTTGAGCAGTAAATCCGTCGAATTTGTTCTCAATGAATTTTGCTCCTGATGAAAGGCAAATCGACTTTGTGCTGTCTGTTGAAAATGAATCGACTACTACGATTTCATCGGCGAGATCTTTAACGGATTCAATGCAGCGTGCGATATTTTTTTCTTCATTAAAAGTTATGATAACGACGCTCAGGCTGACCATTGAACTTCAGGTTTCGTGCAAGTAACGCAACAGTCTTTTAAAACGAAAGCCCTGATTTCAAATGCTGAAATGCGATAGCCTGTGTATCCGGAGCGAAAGGCAAAAAAAGAGGCTGCTCTTTTGAAGCAGCCTCCAATTAGCTAATTCTAGCGGCTGGCCGTAGCGCCAAAGGATTTTACCATGTTGATGAACTCTATTCGATAGCCCTCCTTATCCTCGCCCTTTGACTGCTGTGCCATTTGCACCACTGCATCATAGCTGAAGTTTTTGATGTATTCAGATTCTCTTAGCAACATTCCGAACGCTGCTACAGAAGCTGACCACCTGAAATTATCGGAAGTCTTGGCAAGCGGTATATTTGAATCAACCAAAGGATGCACGATCAACTTGCTTACATCTCCATCTGGTTTTTTGTATCGGAACTTGATTGTCATCAATTCATCGGAACGATTTGCCTTCGGATCAATGGTAGTCTTTTGATATTTGAGATCATCAATCTTGAAGAACTCACTATCGACTCCAACAGGAATGATTTCATACAACGCTGTGACTGTATGTCCTGAACCCAGATCACCGGCATCTTTCTTATCATTGTTAAAGTCTTCGTTTTTCAACACCCGGTTTTCATACCCAATCAAGCGGTATGCCTTCACTTTTGCAGGATTGAATTCCACCTGAAGTTTCACGTCTTTGGCAATGGTAAAAAGTGTGCCGCCAAATTCGCTGACCAATACTTTGCGTGCTTCGGTAATATTATCGATGTATGCATAGTTACCGTTACCCTTGTCTGCAAGAATCTCCATTTTAGAATCCTTATAGTTGCCCATTCCGAATCCCAAAACTGTTAGGAAGACACCTTCTTTTCTTTTCTCTTCGATCAATCGCTCCATGGACGCATTGCTTGACTCGCCAACGTTGAAATCACCATCTGTTGCCAGGATTATGCGATTATTTCCGTCGCGCTTAAAATTTTTCTTTGCAACCTCATATGCAAGTTTAATTCCGGCACCGCCTGCGGTCGATCCTCCCGCTTCAAGCTGATCCAATGCATCTAGAATTTTTCTCTTTTCACTACCTGAAGTTGGTTCCAAAACAAGTCCTGCTGCGCCGGCATATACCACAATGGCGATATGATCCTGCGGGCGAAGTTGTTCCACCAACATTTTGAAAGAACTCTTCAATAGTGGAAGCTTGTTGGGGTCGCTCATTGAGCCCGACACGTCGATAAGAAACACAAGATTTGAGGCAGGCAAATTTTCTGTTGGAATGGATTTTCCCTGCAAACCAATGTGTACAAGCTTATGCTGGCTATTCCATGGTGCTGAAGAAATTTCTGTATGGATCGCGAATGGGTGTTCACTTTTCGGCTGACTATAGTCATAGTCAAAATAGTTAATAAGCTCCTCGATTCGCACTGCGTCTTTTGGGGGACGTTGTCCGTTGTTTAGGAACCTTCTCATGTTGCTGTACGATGCGGCGTCAACGTCAATGGAAAAAGTTGACAATGGATTTTTTAAAGCTTCGCGGAAAATATTTTCCTCAATACCGTCATACTCTTCAGTGTTCCATTGAGGTTGTTGCTCATATTCAGGTGATGCATAATCGCGACTCTTGTGTTTCGCGTATCCCTGATCGCTATAGCCACGAATCTGAACGCCAGCAACCTTTCCTTCTAATTTCTGCACGACCGCTGGCGACGATAACGTAACTTCATCCCGCGCTTTTAAATCCTCCATCTTCACGTCAATTTGCTTTGACGATCCTATTGCAATCTCTTCCGTTTTATAAGTGGCAAAGGAAAAAACTAAGATTCCTTCTGCATCCGGAACTCTTATCGCATATTCTCCCTCAACATTTGTTGTTGTTGTAATTTGTGTTCCCTTAAGCGTAACCTGTACGCCAAGCAGTGCCTTTCCATCCAAAGCAGAGACAACGGTCCCTTTGATGACGCGAGTTTGTTTAGGTGTAAAAGCTACTGATAACAGCAAGGCCAGAATCCAAATTGACTTTTTCATACGTGAAACTTTTTGTTTAGTGGTGAGATGCACCCTCTCACCGGATTCCATACGTCACCCCAAATTTTTTTTGCTATTTTTCAATAATGCTTTCCAAGAAAGACTATAGCGACCTGGCAGATAACGAGTTGATTGAATTGTATAAGCAGTCGCAGGATACAACAGTAGTTGGCGTGTTATACAACCGCTATATGACCCTGGTGTATGGGGTTTGCCTGAAATATTTGAAGGATAGGGATGAGAGCAAGGATGCTGTAATGCAGATCTTTGAAAAATTGATTAATAGCCTAAAGGAGCATGAAATTGCTCATTTCAAGAGCTGGCTCTATGTAACGGCCAAAAACCATTGCCTGATGGCTATACGGGCGCAAAAGGGCAGAAATTTTCAGGAATTTTCGCCAGATATTATGGAAAACGGCACGTCGCCGCATCCAGGGGACGAACCCGAAATGGAGTCAAATCTTGTTAAATTGGAGAAATGCATAGAGCATCTTGTTGCGGAACAGAAACACTGTGTGACGTTGTTTTATCTGCAGCATAAATGTTATAAGGAGATTGTTGAGATCACTGGATTCGACGACAATAAGGTGAAGAGTTATATCCAGAACGGCAAGCGAAATCTGAAGCTGTGCATGGAAAGAAAATGAGCGACTATAGCGACGATATCGATAAATACCTAAGCGGCCAGCTTACGCCAGCGCAAATGAATGCTTTGGAAAAGAAAGCATTGAATGATCCGTTCCTGGCAGATGCACTGCAAGGTCTCGGCTCGATTGAACCTGACCAGTTGCAAGCGGATATCCACGACATAAAGGGACGGCTTGCCAGGCAAACGAGAAAGGAGCTTGCATCGTGGAAATGGATTTCGCGCATAGCTGCTGCATTAATCATAGTGGCTGTTGCAACATTTGTAGTGATCTTCCTTTCAGACCGCCAGGGTGACAACGGAAATCTTGCGTTGAACAAGAATGAAAGTCAAGCACCCGAACAACAGTCTCCACCAATTGCGGCGACTCCAGCTGACACCATTAGCCCCGCTCAAACGGAAGTCCCTGAAGAAAAGAAAGAGCCCGTTGGCCCTCCGATTGCGGCAAAACCGGAGGCTGATACACGGAGCCGGTCTGAACAGCCCGCAGCAAAAGCGCCTGTAGAACAAGACAGGCTCGCAGATGCCGAAGTAGCAGAGGATATGGATGACATCGATGCGAAAATCTCAGAAGCTCTAAGCGAGGAAAATCGTACCGCGAATGCAGCGGGGCAGCAGTCGATACCGTCAGAATCGGCACTTGAGGCTCAGAAAAAGCAGGAGTTGTTCAGGGACCGAGCTGAAACGGAACGCGACAGCGAAAAGAGAAAGTCGGTCAGCGGCGCGCGGGTCAAGGAATCGGCGGCTAGCTATAACGTTGCGCGAAAAATTGTTCGGGGTAGGGTAACTTATTCAGAGGATGGCACAGGTCTTCCTGGGGTGAATATTCTCGTTAAGGGAAGCAATGAAGGTGTGGTGACGGATGCAAAGGGTAACTATCAGATCTCTGTAGAAGGTCAACCAACGTTGCAGTTTTCCTTTATAGGATTCTCAACGACAGAAGTGCCTGCTACATCGGATGAATTGAATGTATCCATGAGCCCTGATATTTCCGAGTTGAGTGAGGTTGTTGTTGTTGGCTATTCTGACGACGTGGGATTTTTACCATCAACCCCGACAGTAATGGAGCTGGCAGCACCTGAAGGCGGGCGCAGGATGTACAAGCAATACCTGGAACAAAACCTCCAATATCCACAGCTGGCTTTGGAGAACAAGGTGGAGGGCAAAGTTACCGTACAATTCACGATCGACATGATGGGACAAATGACTGACTTTAGGGTAATTAAGGGCCTTGGTTTTGGCTGTGAGGAAGAAGTTATCCGGCTCATAAAGCAAGGGCCAAAGTGGAGTCCCACCAAGAAAAATGAGGCACCTATCAAGGATCGTGTCAGGGTGCGAATGCGTTTTTCTTTACCAAAGAAATAATTAACAGGATCAAATTGCACGGATGCTTACGAATAGGAAGCTAATACTCATCATTGTTTTATTGATTGTCGCGAGCGCGTCGGCGTATATACTCTTGGTTTATATTCCAGCAAGGTTAGCGGAGAAAACGTATGATGGAGCCAGGCAAATTGGAAAGGACATTGCCGATGTTTTTAAGATCACTCCGCAGGTAACTGTTAACAATACCGTTGTGCTTCAACAACAGACACCTATTCTGGAGCTAGCGACAGTTTCTCATAAATTCCGACATCAGTACGACTGGACCAACACCTGGCTAGGGAGTACAAAAAAGATTAATATCCAGGGGACCTTTGAGGCAAAAGCGGGATTCGATCTAAACGAAAGGTTTAAAGTTGACATCAGTGCCAATAGGGCAGTCGTTACGTTGCCCCGGCCTAAACTTTTGTCTTTGGAACCCGAAGGGGATGTCAGGTTCACAGACGAAAATGGTGTCTGGAATTGGGTTGACGCCGCGGATCGCTCAAGAGCTATGAATGCTTTTACGCGAGATGCGAGGAGGTACGGTCAGGAAGGAAAATTCGTAGCTCAGGCTAGAATCGAGATGGAAACCAAGTTAAGAGAAATCTTTTCGATGCACGACATGAAGGTGGAGTTCCGCTATTCCGGCAGTCAGACACTGTCTCCACTTTAAACAAGGTTATTAGAAAATTGGCGCACAGCCGGTCCGTTATGCGCCTTAGATCCTATACAACTTTCTTTCGTATCAATTTTGCGTACGTACGGCTTACAGGGAAGCTCTTGCCATTCAGCATCTTCACAACCATCCCACCATTAAAATGCTTTTCGATTTCTTTCAAGCTGTTAATGTTGATGATAGTACTCCTGTGTACCCGTATAAACGTCTCAGGATTCAGGATCTCCTCCAGTTTACCGATACCTGAGGAGCTTACAAATTGGTCGTTCTTGGTAGAAAGAATGGTATAATCGCCGGAAGCTTCAAGATATACGATTTCGTCAACAGGGAGGTTGAGCAGCTTTTCAGACTTTTGGACAAAAATATGAGAATCGTATGACGTTTTGTTTTCGGTTTTCATGTTCCTTAACAATTCGCCGACGTTGTTTTGCTCGAGTTTCATCCTGTTGATTGCGCGCTCTACGCCTTGCTTGAACCGTTCCTGATCCAGCGGTTTAAGGATGTAATCAACCGCGTTCTTTTCGAATGCTTTTATAGCATATTGGTCATAAGCCGTACAAAATATCACATAAGGATCGTGTGTAATCTCGTCCAGAACATCAAAGCCAGTCATACCCGGCATCTGTACATCAAGGAATATCAGGTCCGGTTTAAGTTTATCGATTAGTTCGACAGCGTCCTTGCCCTTCGACGCTTCACCCAATACCTGGATATCGGGCATTTGTTGAAGGTATTCTTGTAACAGGTCTCGGGCTAATTTTTCGTCGTCAACGATAACGCAGGTAATGTTCATACGGCTTTATTTAGTTCTTTTACTGGTACTGTTTCTTGATGAGTGTCTTCGAATGGAATAAAAAAGCTTACCGTGTATCCCCATTCGTTAGACAGGATCCGCAGCCCGGATCCGGCCCCAAAGATACTCTTTAAACGTTTATCTGTGTTGGATAATCCAACGCCGCCGCTGGGGGTCCCGTCCATTACTTTCTTCGCATTAGAACCCAGGCCATCATCCTTAACCTCAAAGTAAATCATATTGTTAAATCGTTTGATGGTCAATATGATTGTTCCTCCATCATCTTTTGGAGCGATGCCATACTTCACAGAGTTCTCTACAAGAGGCTGGAGGATCATCGGCGGAATATTCACGCTCAAACATGAGAAATCTACTTGTTTCACAAACTTCATTCTGTCGCCAAAACGTACTTGCTGTATACGAATGTAATTATCGATGAAATCGAGCTCGTGAATAAGCTTCACCATTTGGTCCCCATGAGAGTCGAGTGCATATCTGAAGATATCGGAAAGCTGAGTAATGACCTTTCGCGCCTGTTCTTTGCTGGACCCGATCAATGTATTAATAGAGTTTAAAGTATTGAACAAGAAGTGCGGATTGATCTGTGATTTCAATAATGAGATCTGCATTTCCCGGTTCTTCAGTGTAAGCTCACTCTTTTCCAATTCCTGCCGTTGCAAACCCTGGAAGTAGCGGATCACATAGTATACCCCAACAGTAATAACGTATTGATCATGGAAGTGGAGCCCCTCTGCCCGCAAAACAATCACAAGGTGGTCCTTCCAAAAATCCCAGCCAATGTAGCCTTCAACATAATTTTCAAGGTAGTACGACAACGATCCCATGATGAGGAAGTGTAGCATTGTCCCTACGAAGTGACCGGCAATCTGTATATAGACACTGAACCTGAAAAGCCAGTTTGAATAGAAGAAAATACCTACAATAAGAATACAGAGCGCATTGAATAAGTGCAATGCGTTCCAAAAGATATAAGTGTGGTGGGTATTTAATTCGTACTCAATAAAGGTACCTACACCATAATTCAGGGCGTACCAGAAGCAAAGCCACAAGTAGGCGCGCTTCCAAATTCCGGGGATGTCTTCAAAAAATTTCAAGCCAGTAATTTGAATAATAAAGTTACGCAATGAAAAGCAAAACCGATCAGGAAAGGTTAATGGCGATAAATCTGCATTTTAAGGCAATATCCTACACACGGTTTGAAAAAATCCCGTCGATTAACCAACTTGATCGACTATTTACTGTTATGAGAGCTGTTTGCATCATTCTGTTTTCTTTAACGGTATTTTGTGCGAAGGCGCAAAAAATTACTTTGTCCACGCGCGTTCAGGATAATGTTACCACGGAGCCCCTGCCGTTCGCTTCAGTCGGCATCAAGGGAAAGTCTATCAGTACCGTAACCAACCTCCAGGGTGAGTTTGATTTCCATATCCCTGTCGAATATCGCAATGAAATTCTGGTTATCAGCATGCTGGGCTATGAAAATTTTGAAGCTCCCATCTGGTCGTTGCTCGAGAGCAAGCCGCAATCGATTAATATGGCCAAATCTACTACTGTTCTTGAAGAGGTAGTTGTAACGGACTCGCTGTCGGGCGGTGAGATTCTAAAAATAGCCTTGGCTCGCGTCGAGAGCAATTTTCCTATGGAACCGTTTCTCATGGACGGATTCTACAGGGATGTAAAGAAGGTCGGAGGAACTTCGATTTCCTTGCTGGAGGCAGCAGTAAAAATTTATGATGAAAACTATATCGAACCAAGGAATAAGTCCAAGCTTCGCGAACGGGTAAAGTTGGTTGAAGTGCGAAAAAGTCTTGGCTACGATAACAAGTTTACACCCTTCTTCCGACAACAAAATCTTCTTGAAGACCTCTTACTCCATAACAACATTCGATACCGGCAAATCGATGATCATGAATCGTTTTACGCCAGCCTGAAACGTGAACCGGATTCATATTACAACAGCAAAGAAGTATTCGTTGTGTCGCATAAAGAGGATTTCTTATTTAAGATTTACATCAACAAAAATGACTACGCAATCAATCACCTTGAATTTAAGGTGAGCGGAGAAAATCTAGAGCGAAAGAAGAATCTCGTCAGCAAGCATGTTGCCTATCATAAAACGATAGACTTCAAACCATTCAATGGTAAGATGTTCTTGAACTATATCACGGTGACGACAAATGAAAAATGGTACGATGAAGCAACGTCGCAGCTCAAGTTTGAAACTGAACTTCAGCAATCGCTTTTGATCAATGAAGTAAAAGCAAAAACTGAAGAGCGTATTAATTCAACCGACAAGATGAGAAACTATGGACTCCAGTTTCAGGACTATCCATACAACAAAGCATTTTGGGAAGGGTACAACGTCATTAAGGAAACGCCTGTCGATAAAAAAATTCGCGACGATCTGGAAAGGTTGGCGCCGCTTGAGCAGCAGTTTGAGAATAATTAGCTGACAGCTATCAGCCAACAGCTGAGGTTGCAGCTTGAACCTATAGCGCACATTCCATTGCAAAATGCAAAACGCAGAAAGCAAACCTCCTACGCGAGGCGCTTCGGCGGTTGCAAAACGCCAGGGTGTGCTTTTAGAAATTATTGGTTCCAGAAAACTAACGGCCCTGAAAGGGCCGAAGCAATACCAGGACTTCAGCCCTGGGTTTTTCATACTATGCTGCAGCACAATCTTATCGAGCCGACCGACCACCGATCACCTTTTACTGATTACCTATTTGAGAGTGACGGATGACATTAGCGACCCGGCCCTTTCATAGCGCACCAATTACTTTAAGAGCGAAAGCTTCTCTTTGATCCGCGCAAGCGCTTCTATCAAATTCTTTTCGGATGCTGCATAAGAAAGTCTAACACATTTTTCTTCACCAAATGCTCCGCCTGGAACGAGTGATACGTGGGCCTTTTCCAACATGTAAAAACAGAAGTCATCACCGTTTTTGATAGTGAAATTTCCATCCGACTTTCCAAAATATGCGCTTACATCAGGGAAGAAGTAGAATGCACCTTCAGGGTAATTTGCTTTTACACCTGGTATTTCCTTGAGCAGATTGTATACAATCTCTCTGCGGTTGCGATATTCTTCAACCATTTTATTGGTGGGAGTAATGTCGCCGGTGATTGCTGCGAGGGCAGCGCGTTGAGCGATAGAACAATTTGCAGAAGTTACCTGACCTTGCACCTTGTTACAACCATCTGCAATCCATTTGGGCGCAGCAATGTAGCCGACGCGCCAACCTGTCATCGCGAAGCCTTTTGCAAAGCCGTTAACAGTGATCGTGCGTTCCAACATGCCAGGGAAGGAAGCGATGCTAACCTGTTCGCCTGTAAAATTGATATGTTCGTAGATCTCGTCAGCGATGACAAGCAGGTTCGGATGTTTTAATACTACATCCGCGATTTCCTGTAATTCTTTCCTGGAAAAGACAGAGCCTGTTGGATTGCAAGGTGAAGAAAAAATTATCGCTTTCGTTTTTTTCGTGATCGCTTTTTCAAGCTGTTCCGCAGTTACTTTGAAATCATTTTCGATTCCACCTTTTATCATAACGGGTACACCTTCAGCCAAACGGACCAACGCATCATAGCTCACCCAGTAAGGTGAGAACACTACTACTTCGTCGCCGGCGTTGATCAGTGCGAGCATTGCGTTAGCTATGGACTGTTTTGCACCATTAGAAACGACAATGTTTTCTGCTTTATAGGGTACCTTGTTTTCCTTCTGATACTTCGCAGCCAGTGCTTCGCGAAGATCCTGATATCCCGCCACAGGAGGATATGCAAAATATTTTCCTTCATCGATAGCCTGCTTAGCTGCCTCACAAATGTGAGCAGGGGTTTTAAAATCAGGTTCGCCAAGGCTTAATCCAATTACGTCAATGCCTCTGGTTTTGAATTCACGGGCTTTGGCTGCCATCGCCAACGTTGCCGATTCTTCAATTGCTTCGATTCGGTTTGATAGTTTATTCATGGTTGTGTTAAAAACGGGCCAAAGAAAATGATTTATTGCCGAAGTTGGTAGTGTTGGAGGGATTAATTGGATGGATGACAGGTATAAGGTATAAGGTATAAAGGTAGAAGGGTATAAGGAGTAGGCATAGGGAAGTCCGACCCTATCCCTTATTCCATATTCCCTATTCCCCTTAAGATCTATTTAGCAGAATCTTTAACCCTTATACCCTATACCCTATACCCTATACCCTATACCCTATACCTCCAACCCCGCAGGGGTTTACCCAAAAAGAGTCCGGCCCAGGATGCTCCTCCCCAAAGTAATCTCATCAGCATATTCCAGGTCACCGCCGACAGGAACGCCGCGTGCAATGACGGTGATCTTACCAGTGAGGTCTTTTATTCTTTTGTTGATATAAAAGGCAGTGGTGTCGCCTTCCATGGTAGGGCTCAATGCAAGGATAACTTCTTTGACCTCCGATTCACCTGTCAGACGGGTTACAAGCGACTCAATTTTCAGATCTGAAGGACCGATGCCATTGATAGGGGAAATGACGCCACCGATCACGTGGTACAAACCATTGTACTGCGAGGTGTTTTCAATTGCCATTACATCCTTTGCATCCTCAACAACGCAAAGGATTCGTCGATCGCGTTTATGACTGGCACAAATAGAGCAGCACTCGGTGTCGGCAATATTATGGCAATGGGAACAAAACATTATGCTCGACCGAAGCTTGTTCAAAGCGTCGGTGAGCTCAAATGTGTTTTCTTCCTTATTTTTTATGAGATGCAGGACAAGCCGCAACGCCGTTTTCTTTCCAATGCCCGGAAGTTTTGCGACCTGGTTGACAGCGTCTTCAATTAGTTTGGAGGGATAATCCACGGTTCCCGGGAAAAAGGTTTAGAGAATGCGGGCATCGATGCCGGCTTCGCAAATAGCTTCGCGCATCGGCCGCAGAAAATCGAACGTACCATTCTTCACCTGGCATTTCCCTTTATAGTGGATGATGAGCGTACATTGCTCTGCTTGCTCCGGAGTGTGCTGACATACTTTGATCAAGGTGCGGGTGACGTGCTCGAACGTGTTTACGTCGTCATTAAACACCACAAGATCCATTAAGTCTGTCGTCTCTACGGCATCCAATACTTCCACTGATTCGTCTTCCTGATAATCCGGTTTCATATCGACAGAATTTAAACCCCAAAGTTACGCAATTTCGCGTTTTCAGCGAAGCGACAAAACCAGAACCATTTGGATTTTAAGTTAATTCCTCATTGTTTGCCCCGTCAAAAATAAAAACACATGTCGCCTGCTCTGGTTATAACTATTTTAATAGGATACTTCGCAATGCTGATCCTCATCTCGGTATTGACGTCGAGAGGGGCGGATACGACAACTTTTTTTACTGGCAACAGGCAATCCCCGTGGTTTTTAGTCGCATTCGGAATGATTGGCGCTTCTCTGTCGGGGCTTACATTTATTTCCGTTCCTGGAAACGTCGGGAAAATTGGATTTGGATATTTCCAGGTGGTGCTGGGATATGTTATTGGATATTGGGTCATCGTCGGAGTACTAATGCCGTTGTACTATCGACTGAATCTAGTGTCGATTTATACCTATTTAGAGCATCGGTTTAGCTTTTGGTCATACAAGACCGGAGCTTTCTTTTTTCTTATATCGCGCACAATAGGATCATCACTTCGCCTCTACCTGGCAGCTACTGTGCTTCAGCTATTTTTGTTCGATGCCTGGAACGTGCCATTCTTTGTTACTGTAGCTACAACTATCGGTCTGATTTGGATCTATACTTTCAGAGGAGGAATCAAGACCATTGTATGGACAGATACATTCCAGACATTCTTCCTTGTATCAGCATTAATAATTACTGTTTGGCAAATAAGCAATCAACTTGGAATGAGTTGGGGGGAGATGGTTTCTGCTATTGAAGGAAGCAAGTATTCCAAAATGTTTTACTTCGACGATGTTAATTCCCCGATGTATTTCTGGAAGCAATTTCTTGGAGGTGCCTTCATCGCCATCACGATGACGGGAATGGACCAGGAGATCATGCAAAAAAATCTCACATGTAAAACTTTAGGCGATGCACAGAAGAACATGTTTTGGTTCAGCCTCATCACTGCTTTTGTGAACCTGCTGTTCCTTGTATTGGGTGCGTTGCTTTACCTGTACTCCGATGCGCACGGACTTGCAATACCCGACGCAACGGATGAGCTATTCCCACGCCTGGCTTTTAACGAGCTTGGACTTGCAGTCGGCATTTTTTTCCTTTTAGGTATTACGGCATCGTCTTATGCGAGCGCCGATTCTGCGCTCGCTGGATTAACCACTTCGTTCTGTATTGATTTTTTAAATTTTAAAGAAAAGACCGAAGAAGTACGGAGTCGCCAAAAATTTATTGTACACATTGGTTTTTCACTACTGTTCTTACTCATCATCGTAATTTTCAAAGAGATTAATGAGCGTTCAGTAATAGATGCTGTTCTGAACATTGCCGGATATACCTATGGACCGCTGCTCGGTTTGTTTTCGTTTGGCGTAATAACAAAACGAATTGTCAGAGATAAGCTCGTGCCCGTGGTCTGTGTCATTTCGCCAATCCTTTCTTATCTGCTGAGTTTGAATGCAGCAACTCTTTTTAACGGCTATGTCTTTAGCATTGAGATCCTGATCGTAAACGGGATCATAACTTTCATAGGATTATGGCTGATATCAACGAGCCCTTCGGCGAAACAGAAAAGCGCTTAAAAAGGAAAAGGTCGCCGATGGCGACCTAAACCCGATTAAAACCAACCCCGCTATCTTTAAGGCATTAAAACTGCCTGTTATTTTTTTACATATTTGAACTCTTTCTCCTCATCCCCTTTCACAATACGGATGGTATAAGTTCCGAATACCGCTTCTCCAAAGTCTATGATCATTTTTCTCTTTTGGAGGCTGTTAGTTGTGATCAATTCGCCACTCGAATTATAGATTTCCACCTGGGCTCCGATCAAATCCTTGTCGGCTTTCAACGTGAAAAGATCTTTGTATTTCGACGGGCCTGGATCAATCGCTTCAGCGTTTGAGATTATCGCAGAAGTCAAGAGCAGAGCCACCAACGTTATTCGTATCGTGCTTTTCATTTAGAGGTCTTTGCTCTCTTAAAAGCGAACACTGTGCCATTTTATTTTGGCAGCGAAAAAGATATCCTATTGGCGCTCTTGACTTTTGTTAAGATTCAATTTGGGAGGAACTTTTCCTGGATTGGTCTTATTTTATTTGTAGTTCCTTCGCCGGATCCCAAAAAACTGTACGAAAATTCTGGATCTTGTCGTTAATAACGGAAATGCCTTCGTTCTTAAGTCGAGTTTCCATGGTGTGTGGCGTGTCAAAGTGGTGTTTTCCAGTTAGTAGTCCGGCGCTGTTAACGACGCGATGTGCAGGAATTTTTTTTGGGCAACCGAACATGGCCCAACCTACCATTCGTGCGCTTGATTTTACACCTAAGAAATTAGCAATAGCACCATAGCTGGTAACCCGTCCCTTTGGTATGAGCTTGACGACGTCATATACATCGTTAAAAAAATTCGCCCGATCGCTCTTCTTTTTGTTCAATGGCATGATAAGAAAATTGGAACTGTTAAATTTACGTTTTACCTTAAATAGAACCGTGAAGTACTTTATTCTTGCTTTACTCATGCAGGTCAGTTGCATTCTCTATGGCCAGCACGATTCATCTTTTATTTTACCTGATAGTATTGGTTGGAACGTGCTACCGGAGGGACAGGTTATCTCATTCCAGGTTCGGAGTACACATGGCGACAGCGCTTTCTTCTCTCTTGAAGGAGACAAAGCCTTGAATATCCAGTTCGACTCCCTGGGAAATTTCTATTGGCAGCCTTCGTTCGATCTGGTTGACAGAGTTGAGAAGACCAAGGAATTTACGGTGATATTCCAGGCGGAAATG
The DNA here is from genome assembly GCA_023412765.1 of Bacteroidota bacterium. Lineage (GTDB taxonomy): Bacteria > Bacteroidota > Bacteroidia > Cytophagales > Cyclobacteriaceae > Chryseolinea. The sequence continues at coordinate 8,541 of JAEZBX010000039.1, read as the reverse complement.
AAAAATGGATCACGCGAAAAGCAAGCAGTAAATTTTACAGTAACCCACGTAAATCGTCCCCCTCATGTCGAGGAACTGCCGGTCTTTTACGTTAAGCAGGCTAGTCAGAATACTTTTCAGATCCCACCGGAATATGTCTACGACGCTGATGGCGACCCGCTGGTCTTCAAAGCCATCCCTTCTCAGATGCCGGAAGGAGCAAATTTATCTTCGAATGGTCAATTCACGTGGACGCCATCAAGATTGCAGTTTTCCCGCTTAAAGGATAATCACCAGATTATCGAATTTATTGTTCAGGACCAGCCTGACAAGGCAGAGGTTACTGGCAGAATCAGGGTGGCGCAAACGCAGCAAGATCTTCCTCCCGAAATCTTGATTGTGCCTGGAGATTCTATGTTTCTGATCAAAGAGGACGAAACAATCAACCTGAAAATTTATACCTCTGATCCTAATGGTGATGACAATGTGCGCAGCATAGGGTTTATTCCATCAGATGTACGTATTGCAACAACAGCTTTGAAGGAAAACACGCATCTCCAATATGAATTTATCTGGATGCCAGGTTACGAATTTGTTGACGATACGCAGACAGCTATAACGGCAGAGCTAACATTTTTTGCACTTGACAAATCCAATAACCGCACAGAGAAGACAATTAAAATAAAAGTGGCGGATACTGAGAACCTCGTGAAGAAGGATGCATTACAGTTTCAAAAATACCGGACCAACTTAGTGGAGGCGATTCTGTTGATTGAGCAGCTGGACGTGAATCAGAAGACATTGAATCACGATTATAAGAAAGCAAAAAAGGGAAAGAAGAACAGATCAATTGTCAATGCTTCACTGGGTGCTGTTACAGGATTTACTCCTGCGTTCACAACAGGTGATGAAACCAAGATCGTTTCCGGGATTGGTGGTACTACAGTATTGACGCTTGGAACCCTCGAAGCTACAGAAGTGATCGGCCGATCGAAGGAAAACATTCTGGAGAAGATTAAGATCGGCATAGATATCCGGAACCGGGTACAGTCGCACGGCGATGAGTTTGCAAGAAAATATGCTTTGAAGTCCGCGCGAAGAACTTACGATTTTGAAAAAGACATCGAGAAATTCCGCGCGGTTCTGAACGATCAGCGAATTGTTTTGCTTGAGTTGGACGCCTATTCAAAGAACACCAATAAAGTTAGCGACCGGGATATCAAGAAAGGGTTTGTTGACTACGCGGATGATGGGAGGTAGAAGGTCTTGAATCGAACCCTCGGGGCTCACCTGCCGAAACCTTTACATTTTACATTCGACGTTTTACATTGGACATTCAGCTATAAAAACCGAAGACCGCAAAATGTAAAATAATCATTTACTGGCGTGCTACGGATTCGCACTCACCTGTTCAAAAATCTTTGTAAAACATCACTTCACCATCCAGGCCGACTAACTCCGCTTTATCAACTTCGCATACTCCATTGGAAATAAATCCCAGGCCCGCCAGATTTTTTGTGTCTGCAGTAAATTGTGTTGAAAATACCTCCTTATCATTAAGTTTGATAGTTGCTATCTTATTCTTCACGGTTATCTCGATATCGGTCCACTCGTGAACATCAAATGATATTGGCAATAAATCAGTATCCGTTCCCCGCATTACCTGCTCACCAAATTGAAGCAAAGCTTCGTGTGCACATCCCTTTGTAGTGCTTCTCATAATCATAAAATATCTCTGGCAGTAAAGCTCGATCTCAATGTAGGGGCAACCGACACCTCTCACTTCCTGCATTCTTACCCTGGTTTTAAATTTGAAATTATCACTGGGTACATTCATTTTACCGGGGAAGTAAACGCTGTGATATCGCTTGTCTTTATTAACATCGATTCCATTCTCAAGCAATTGCTCTACAGTGATGCCGAGACTTCCGTTCTTAACGAAGTTGTCCGACTTAATATATTCGGGTGTGTAATTGGCTATATTATCAATCGCATAGAAAAACCAACGGTCGGTTGGAATACTGACATCCACTGCTCTGATAGCCGAATCATTTGCGATGAGTTTAGCAATGTGATATCCGGGTTCGTAGTATATGTCAGTGACAGTGTATTTCTTTTTATAAATTCTTATCCTTCGGTTTGCATCCCATGATTGTTGAATAAAAAAACTATCTGCTTCAACATCGTCAATATTGTAGTTGAAAGCGACTGTGTTCGGGATGTCATTTGAAGTATTCTTTCGGAATGAAAAAGTTGCACTCTCTGCATTTCTAATCGCTGCTCTCTTTGAGCCGAATAAATAAAGACTGGCGCCAATAACAACGACGCTTAGAATCGACACATACTTTAAATTGAATGTAGGCCTTATTTTTTTGGACAGTTCTTTCGCAGCTTGGGGCTTGGTTTTTTCGGCTTTATAATCTTGCCATGTTTTGTAATTGAAATAATTGGCAATCGCATTCAGGGTAGCGATCTGAGGCAACCGGCTAAACTCCCCGTAGCCAAGGCGTTTGACTGTAGCTCCACTGATCAAAATGCCTGACTTTTTTCCCAGTTGCTCCGCAATGTGATCGAAATCCCTTTGTGTCATACTGGCGGGATCACCATATCCATTGTCATTAAAGATTTCGATGATGCTTGTCTTTATCAGTGTTTGATCGTCCATGCTCAAATCGATTGAAACTGGTATAGTAACGTGAACGAAGGAAAACCTCAAATGTTGGTTTCTTAAAAAGTCAGCGAAAAATCCCAGGAAACCAAACTTGTTGAGTTTTGAGGGACTTTGTTGTGCTTTTGTTCATGACCTCTTACGCTACAGTACGTTTTTGCAAGCAATTACTTAAAGGTCAATCAAACAAAAACGTATGAACATATATCTGACATTAGGTCGCATTTTTTTTGGAGTAGGAATCATGGGCTTAGGCGTGTTACATTTTTTTTACCCCGGGATCAGACCGATCATAATACCTGAGCTGACAGACGTCCCTTCTTTCGTCGGCTACGCTGTCGGGATATTACTAATCGGCACTGGGCTGCTAGTTGCAATTGCCAAAAACTTCAGCACCGTTGCCCTTGTCATGGGCGCAATATTTCTGGGTTTATTTCTATTTGGCCATTTGCCATGGTCTTTAACTGCAGGCTCTTCAAACCAATATTGGGTTAATACCAACAAGATGATAGCACTGGCGGGGGGATTTCTGGTGATGTCAACAATTAATGCACCATCATATGGAAACAGGTCCATGCAATGGCTTGCCAAATTGAGCCCGCTTGGCAAATATCTATTTGCAATTATGTTGTATAATTTTGCGGTGGGTCATTACAACTTCCTGCAAGGTATCAGCACCATGGTGCCCAAGTACATACCATTTCCAGAATTTTGGACTTTTCTAGGGGGCGTGACATTGATGGGCTCGGCAATAAGTATTTTCAGTGGGTTTAAGGTACGCGCAATTATGCTGCTGTTTGCATTAAATCTTTTTATCTGGTTGTTGCTGCTACATGTTTACTATACTGTTCTCTATCCTACCTGGCAGGAAGGTGAAAATTTTGTAGGTACGCTAACATGTCTCGCGTTTTGCGGAACTGCATTAGTGATTTCTCAAACGGTACCGAAAACAAAATGATGTCATCAATTAAAGGCTGTGCAGCTGTGGGCAAAGCTCTTCTCATAATACTTTTATTCCCCGGGATAATATTGAGTTGCGCATCGCGCGAGCCGATAAAAAAATACTCCCTTATCATTTATGATAGTTTATGAGTCACCAAAGTTATGGCACTGAACGGTTCTGATCAACGCTAAAGGTCAACCTCGTGTTTCAAAAACTCTTTTGCGCCTTTTTCTCATAAAACCGGATAGTGTCTTTTGTCAATCCAGTCCTTTCAACAAGTTCTCCGATCAGCATAGCCAAAATTTTTTCGAAAATTACCTTGACTGTGGGCTATGGTCCACGCTTTAGTTTTGACTGTCAATAACAAAGATAACGATTTAACGACGATGAAAGATTCAAAGAGCCTTTTCAAAAAGCTTGGACTGATGGGGGTCAGTCTTTGTGCTGCATGTTGCCTTTTACCAATAGTTGCTGCTATGTTTGGCGTCGGAGCACTTACCGCAATCGGCGCTTACCTTGAGTGGGCAGGAATAGTAAGCATGCTTCTGGCAGCGGTATTTTTCGGCGTGTACTACTTCAGAAAAAGACAACCTCCAGCCTGCGATATTGATTGTGCTTGTAAAGAAGACAGCACATTGTCAAAAGCAAAGCAATGATCGGAAATTTATTGCCAGTGTCATGAAATCATGGGTGTGTTTCTTCGAATTCGCTAGAGCTATGTGGAACGCGGCAAAAAAAAAACAATTGCATTTACAGCATATGATAATTGTAAATTGTTTCACATAGTGTATGGCTAAAATTCAGTCAAGTGCAAAATCGATATCATCAATCTTCGGCGGCTCGTCATCACTGCACGGAGGCGGCGCATCAATTGGGTGAAGAAATCTATTTTCTGTTCGATTAATCTCTTCCATCTGCTCGTGTGTTATACCTAATGGTACGCCACTCTCGGTATAATCGACAATTATGGCGAAGTACCAATCGCTTTCATAGGGTTGTATCCTGGATTGTTCCTCTCGTTTTTGCTTCCGTCGTCGGCGTTCATCCCATAAGCGCTGCAGGGAGTTCCGTAGCTTCTTTTCATACTCTTCAGAAATTGCTACACCAAGCATTCTCAGCTCTCGGACCGCGCAAAGCTTATCCACACCGTATCTTTTTGAATAACCCTTAACGAGACTCTTCCCATTATATGTCTTGATCCAGTGTGAAGCAGAATTTAAACGCTGGAATTGTTTCATTCTTTTTGTGCGAGGTGTCGACATCAGCGTTTTGAAAGAATTTTATAGGTTTACAAGTTTAAGTCTGAACACGTCTTCCATCGTAAAGAAGTCCGGAGCTGGGCTGTCAACAATTCTGCTGAAAGAACAAATGCATAAAAAGAATCAGCTTCTCGTCCCTTAATTAAAGTTCAGATATTCATTGAAGAAAGGTAGTAAGTCATTTAAAACCCGGCCATCAGTAGTCCAGATTTTGTTACCGTGATTACCAATGTATTCTTCAGCAAAATGTTCAATCCCAAGATTCTCCAGGCGCTGGCTGAACATACCGCACTGGACAGGGAAACGCTGCGAATCATTTCTGCCCCAATCCAATTTCAATGCTTTCAGTTTACGAAGGTTGGACGCGTACTTGTCCACCATATACACAGGCATGTTTTGATTCCACTTTTCTAACACTGCATTATTTATGATCAGACTGTCGCCTTGGTATGTGAAAGGTACGTCGCAGTAGAAGGGTGGATTCGCAGGATTGGGTGACCATGCTCGTGCTACTGCAACCAATACCTTTGGGTAATACGTTTTCTTAAGCTCTTCATGCGTTTTAACCTTACTTAATTCTTTGAACGAATCACTATTAGGTCCGAACTCCTTCACGAAAGCCAACAAACCAGGACTTAAAGCATAGACACTACTAAATACCTCAGGGAAAAGCATTCCGGTCTTGATGGCACCATATCCACCCATGGAATGCCCGGCAATACCACGGCTGTCACGCGTGGCCAATGTTCTAAAACGCTTATCCACATATTCCACCAGCTCCTTTGCCGCGAAGTCGGACCAATTACCAGTAAGGGTAGAGTTGCTATAAAAGCTTCCTTCATACAGTGTATAGTTATCAGCTATAACTAAAATAAATGGTCTGATCTTTTGTTGCGCGATGCCCCGGTCAAGAATGTCCTTCATTCGAGTTGAAATGGTATCTGTACCCGTGAAGCCATGCATATAGTATATAACAGGATATCGCTTATTACCCTTTTCATAACCAGGAGGAAGATAAACGGACACTTTGCGATTTGGATTTTCACCTCCAGTGTTTTGAAGCGTTTTTGCATTGATTATGAAAGAGGTGACCTTTCCTGAAATTGCCTGACCGAACGATTGCTGAACGATCAGCAATACAAACAGTACAGTGTAAAATTTATTCATAGTTAATTTAATTGACCGCAGCATTGTTGGCTTTTAGAATTTCATAAAAGAAAAGAACATGATAGGGCAATGAATTTTGCCAATACGACCAGGAGTGGCTACCGGGACGTTCACTATAATCGTGAGGAGTTTGATTGAACACAAGTCTGCGGTGCAATTCCCGGTTAGGTTCGATCAGAAAATCGTCTACACCACAATCGAAAATTAATTTTGTACCATTTTTCTTTATAAGGTCTGCCATGCTGATGATGGAATAAATTGAATAATCAACGGAGTCGATTGGGGCCATTATTGAAGCAAATGCATTCTTGATATTGTTCATCGCTTCCGGTGGGAGTTTCCACCCCATCATGTCAGGGTTGAGTGCACCACTCATGCTCCCGGCAGCGCAGAATAGGTCCGGGTGTCTCGCTGACAGATATAAAGCACCATATCCACCCATTGATAAACCGGAGATTGTTCTTGCTTTACTGCTGCGATTGGTCCGATAGGTGTTATCAATTTTTGGAATGACATCCTTGATAATGTATGATTCAAATTGACTTCCTTTTTGAATAGGACTGTCAATGTAATAGCTGAAGAGCTCTCCTTCTGGCAGAACGATGATGAGGTTATATCTATCTGCTAAATTATGCAGCAGCCCTTTATCCGGGGTCTTTTCAATCCAATCCCTGTAGTGACCGATCCCGCCATGCAACAGATACAGTACTGGATAGGCCGCCTTACTTTTTGCATATGAAGAGGGCAGCACCACGGCAGCTTTATACGTTTTGTTCATGGCTGTGCTGTGAATGTCCAACGAATCGATCTTAGCTGCCAGCGCAGCGGATGAGAACGAGAGAAGAATTAGAATACAGCTTAATCTAATTTTTTCGTGTGGTTTCATTGAAGGGCACTTTATAGGATTAGCTTCATTGTGTTTTTATAACACAATAATATGAAATGTCGATTGAGAATTCCACTGCCCGTTGCTGACGCAATGATTTACTCTAAGCGTTAGTGACGATTGACATCCAAGCATTCGATGATCAGGTCAACGCTACAGATACTGCATAACTATCTTCCAATAATCGGTATCTGACAATGAGGTGATTTTCCACCGTGATATGAATAAAGAACAAAGAAGAAACAGTTTTACCGGTAGCCAACATTTTTGTGGAAAACTCGCCGGCAATAATAGCTATGTTTTTGTGGATCAAGATATTTTCAATTCTTGCAGCGACAGGTTCAGTGTTTTTCCATAACATTTCGTAAAATTCTTTAACTTCTGGTCTGCTGGTCCTGACCCCAAGCCAGGGAGCTCTGCGTTGATCTCCCGGTATATACCAATCGACATTATCTGAAAACATGGCAACAAGATTTATTAAATCTCTTTGTGTTAAGAACTGGATAAACTTATCCACAATGGTTTGAGTTTGCGTTTCGACCATGCGTTAATGTTTTTTTATTACTTCTTCACATTGAAAAACATGAGAACTCTTTTACTTGCTCAATCTCCTAACCGCCTCCTCAACATTATTCACAAACACAATTGCGTTTGATCGATTGCTCTCCGCGATAAATGCTTTTAAACTTTTGCTCTCATACATGGAGAAGTCGCCAACGATGGCAAGTCGCAACCTGTAGTTTATTACTTTTTGCAGCATCTCGCCGGCGAGACCGCTTTGCAAGTCGAAAAATTTTTCGTTGATGTTTTTCTGCTGAACAATAATGCCGTCGGCAGCAGCATCCATCATCATCTGCAGAAATTCCTGCGCCGTGCTCAGCACAACTTCTTCTGGTGTAAACTCAGCGATTGTTAGATTATTTACGTAGTGGTGAATGTAGCTCATGTTCTTAACTTGGCCGCAGCCAGCCATCGCCAGGGCTATGCGTTATCGGCTGTAAAAGTAATAACCACAAAACGATTTTACCAGTATTCAACAGTTGCATTCGGAATTGCTGCAAATCCTTCTGCGCTAATAACATTCGTCATCATAATGCACTATTTGATTTTTTTGGATTCAAAAGTGCGCGATGAAAAAGAGGGAAACTACATAGTTGGTACCAAGGTGGGAGAGATTTTTTTATTCTGAATCTACGGATGTTGTCGTTTGATACTTTTCGACAGCCCAAGAAGATTATGGTCTTGTCAGAATTGATCATATGCGAGACACGTATGCGGTGTTCAATCAGTCCCAATCAGACCGCAAGTTTTCTGGAATCTTTTCCGGAGAAGATGCTGATGAAGTTTCACTAAGCTCAGTGCCTGAAGGTCTGCAACCAAAAGCCATTTTGTATTTTAACAAAGATGGCTACTCTGTTTATTGCAAGGAATATCGTCAATATTGGTAATGTGCATACCTTGGCTAGCGGAGCACGGGATAATTCGCTGATCATCTTTTTCTAGATTTCCGCTTAACCTTCGGCTGATTTTGTGACGCAGCGGAGCTTGAATCAGTAAAAAGTTCGGTAATAGCTTTCCATGCGGCTTTCCTTTTCTGCAAAGGAATATCGTTGACAAGCTCGGTATCGAGCTTGTTCAT
>JAEZBX010000017.1 GCA_023412765.1 Bacteroidota bacterium | reverse complement strand
TATACCCTATACCTTATTCCCTATTCCTCTTGGCAGATACGTTGAAAACGTAAACTCCTTAACTTTATGGAATGCTCGATCAGCAGGTCAACAATCTGGTTGCTCATCTTTTCCGTCATGAAGCGGGGAAAATGGCAGCGGTGTTAACTCGGCTATTTGGCTTTCAATGTTTAGAAAAGGCTGAAGACATTGTACAGGAGACGCTTCTTCAAGCAATGTCAACATGGCCCCTGAAAGGAGTTCCTGAGAATCCTTCAGCATGGTTATACACTGTGGCCAAGCGCAAGGCGATTGACACAATCCGGCAGCGAAAACTTCACGATCACCATCATTCCAGGATTAGCTGGGCTCTCAAGTCAGAGTGGGTACTAATTCCAACACTGAACAATATCTTCCTGGAAAATGAAATCGAAGATTCTCAGTTAAGAATGATCTTCGCTTGCTGTCATCCTTCCATTCCTTATGAATCGCGGATAGCCCTTACGTTAAAAACGTTGTGCGGACTGAGTATTTCAGAAATTGCGCGCTGCTTTCTCACTAACGACGAAACCATTACGAAGCGGTTGTACAGGGCTCGTGAGAAAATCAGATCAGAAAATATTTCGTTAGAAGGACCGGCTCCTGCAGATTTACCTGAAAGGCTGGACGCTGTGTTACACTCACTCTACCTTCTGTTTAACGAAGGGTACAATTCATCAAACCCTGACAACCTGATCCGTCAGGATCTTTGCGAAGAAGCAATAAGGTTGTGTTTGATGTTAGCAAAACATCCCATTACTAACCGACCAAAAACAAATGCATTACTTGCATTGATGTGTTTTCAGGCGTCGCGATTTCAAGCACGCACTGCACCGGATGGTTCGATTATTCTGCTACAAAATCAAGACCGATCCCGGTGGTTCCAGCCGTTGGTCGAGAAAGGAAAATATTATCTGGAGGTGGCGGCGGAAGGCGGGGATTTTACCGAATACCACATTGAGGCTGCCATTGCCGGTTGTCATATGCGCGCATCTAGTTTCGCCAATACGGACTGGCACGAAATCGTTAAACTATATGATATTCTGATGGAGTCGAAACCTGATGACGCAATAGTCCAATTAAACAGAGCTATTGCTACGGGGTACGCCGTTTCAGCGGAGGCTGGTCTTTGCGAGCTACAGAAAATAACGGGCCTGGAACATCATTACTTGTATCATTCTGCATTGGGGGATTTCTTCACGCAATCAGGCGATATTGTAAGAGCACGGGACAGCTACAGGCGGGCTATGCAGCTGACCAACTCGACAGCGGAAAAAAATCTATTGCTAACAAAATTTGCGAATTGCGAACACAAGATTTAAATAAAATTATTTCGGCCAATTTCGGATTGTAATCCAGCCAATAGCGCAACCGATAATATCCGCGACGATATCGTAAATGTCAAATGAACGATAGGGTATTAAATCCCTTTGAATAAATTCTATAACCACACCATAGACCATAAAACCAATTGCGATCAATGCATAAATTTTCTTTTGACGGTCGACGTCTTTAATTAATAACTGGAAAGGAAGACACCATAAGAAGACCAGGCCTGCAAAAAGTCCGACGTGCACTACTTTGTCTAGTTCGAGTTCTTCCAACCAGCCGGCTTCCGAAAGTTGATCGCCGGGTAGACAAAAGAGAAGCGTGGCAACAATGAATGCACAAATAGCAGGTACAAATGACTTAGTTTGAATCTTCACGAAAAAAATGTATTTGTTAAAAAATAAGAACAGTAAGCATAGACAAACTTCCTCTCAATTGAAAGTTTCTAAAGCTTGATACACACATTCTTTGTTTCTGTAAAAAATCGCAGGGCGTCCCATCCACCTTCCCTTCCCATTCCCGATTGCTTCATTCCACCAAAGGGTGTCCTGAGATCACGGAACAGCCAACAGTTTACCCAAATAATGCCACTATTAACTTTTGCTGATACTCTATGCGCCCGCTTCAAATTTTCTGTCCATATCGTTGCAGAAAGGCCATAGTTGGTATCATTGGCTATGCGTATGGCCTCTTCCTCAGTGTCAAAAGGCATAACCGTTACTACAGGACCAAATATTTCCTCCTGGTTAGTTCTGCATTTCTCGTTCAATCCCGAAATAATAGTTGGCTCCATGAAATAGCCACCTTCACAACGGCCGGCTACTGTGACCCGATTTCCTCCCGTTACGATAGTACCACCTTCGCTCCTTGCCAGTTCGATGTATCCCATTACTTTATTTAAGTGACTTTCAGAAATCAACGCACCAACATCGGCAGTTGATTCCAACGGATCGCCTACCCTTAGCTTTCTGGCCCTTTTAACAAATCCCTCCATGAAATTTTCATATAGGCTTCTTTCAACCAATATCCTGGAACCACACAGACAAATTTCTCCCTGGTTAGAAAAGGAAGACCTGATCGATCCATTCAATGCCTCCTGTAAATCACAGTCGGCGAAAATGATATTAGGGTTTTTACCTCCGAGTTCCAGCGAAAGTTTTTTAAACAATGGCGCAGCTGTCATGGCAATTTTCCTTCCGGTCACCGTCCCGCCGGTAAATGATATCGCGGCCACATCAGGATGCTCAACAATGGATTGTCCGGCGCTTGCACCGGTGCCATGGATAATATTCAAGACTCCCTTGGGCAACCCAGCGTCTAGGCACAATTTTGAAAACAGAAATGCTGTCATCGGCGAAAGCTCAGACGGTTTAGCAACAACGGTACAGCCAGCCGCCAACGCAGGTGCGATCTTCCAAGTGAATAGATATAGCGGTAGATTCCACGGTGAAATACATCCAACTACACCAAGGGGAGATCTCAGTGTGTAGTTAACGGCATCAGATCCCGTAATGTGAGCATCAGAAGAAAAATGAACCGCTGCAGTTGCAAAGAATCTCAGGTTTGCCGAGGCTCTTGGGATATCGAGCGATTTCGCGGACGAAAAAGTTTTTCCGTTATCGATGCTTTCAGCACGCGCCAACGCATCAAGGTCGCGTTCAACTAAATCTGCGATCCTGCTAAGAATTGCAGACCTTTGCTCAACAGCCATGGAAGACCAGAAAGGAAAGGCTGATTTAGCTGCATTCACAGCCTCCTCTACATCCTGTTGGTTCGAATCCGGAATTAAACTGTATACGATTCCCCTGGATGGATCATAATTCTCGAGATATTTGCCAGAGACTGGGGCTGAAAGCTGACCATCGATGTAATTGAAGATCTTTTCCATCCTTACAAACTCTTCGTTCTGCCTCCGTCAACCGGAATGTTTATCCCATTGATATAACCGGCAGCAGGCGAGGCAAGAAATGCGACCGCCGCTGCCACTTCATGCGCCTCTGAAATTCTACCCACTGGAATATCGGCAACCATTTCCTGCATCAATTGTTCCTGCGTTTTGCCTGTTTGCTCAGCTTTTTCTTTGAGGACCGATTGAAGACGTTGTGTCATGGTCGCTCCTGGCAAGACATTATTCACGGTAATTCCAAAAGGGCCTAATTCAATCGACAATGTTTTTGCCCAGTTCGCAACAGCGCCGCGAATTGTATTAGAAACACCCAGCCCTTTTATTGGCGTCTTAACTGAAGTCGAAATGATATTAATAATCCTGCCGTATCTTTTTTTCTTCATACCTTCTACGACTGCCTGCGTTAGAATTTGATTGCAAAGCAGATGGCTTCGAAAAGCATTTAGGTAGTCTTCCGGTGAAGCGTCGACTGCCAATCCAGGCGGGGGCCCACCGGTGTTGTTCACAAGAATATCGACAGCATTGGTAGCGGTGTATTCATTGATTACCTTCTTCAATTGATCAGGAAAGTTAAAGTCAGCTACCAGGTAATTATGATGTTTATCATCTCCGTCGTTTAATTCGGCTACAGCTGTTGTTAGCGTAGCTTCATTTCGTGCGATGAGCGTAACACTCGCCCCGAGCAAAGCTAATTCAACTGCAGACGCTTTCCCGATTCCCTGGGAGCTTCCACAAACAACAGCTCTTTTGCCTTTCAGATTCAAATCCATAGTCCTGCAAATAATTCCTGACCAAATCTTTAGTAATTTTAAGCAAATATTTCCAGCTGTTTGCCTCTTGATTAAACTAACAAACACATGCCAATTCGAAGACCATTTAACTTGAAACAGTGGATCAACGACAACCGTGATCTTCTTAAACCACCGGTAGGAAACAAGAATCTTTACGCTGACGCCGGGGATTACATCGTTATGATTGTTGGTGGACCCAATGCGCGGAAAGATTACCACTATAACGAAACAGAAGAATTATTTTATCAGCTCGAAGGCCAAATTAATGTGCGGATTCAGGAAGATGGTAAACCAGTAGACATACCGATAAAAGAAGGAGAGATGTTTCTTCTCCCTTCCAATACGCCCCATCGTCCGGAGCGACCAGCCGGTACGGTTGGACTGGTAATAGAATGCAAGCGGGAAGATGTTAATATGCTTGATGGATTAATCTGGTATTGTGATAACTGCAACAACAAGCTTCATGAATACCGATTTCATTTGGAAAACATTGAAAAAGATTTCCTGCCGAGATTTCGTGAATTTTATGGGTCAGAAGAATTCAGAACATGCAAAAAATGCGGCACTGTGATGGAGACTGATCCGCGCTTTGTTTAGTGAACCCGGATTAGAGCCGCACTGATGAATGGAATTGCATATTATTCTTCTCCGGTTGGAGACTTATTGATCGAGTCTGAGGATGGAAAAATCTGCACGGTCAATTTCGTAAAACAATCCAGGCAAGAGGAGATATACACTTCCGTTATTGAACAATGTATATTTGAGCTTGACGAATATTTCTACAAGGGACGAAAATTTTTCAACGTCGAACTCAATCCACGCGGTACTGAATTTCAAAAGAAAGTTTGGAATGAGTTGTTGACGATCCCCTACGGCACTACCGTTTCGTACGAAGCACTTGCAATCCGGATTGGCAATATCAATTCAGTTCGTGCTGTGGGCCTTGCCAACGGTCAAAATCCGATCGCCATCATTATTCCCTGCCACAGGGTAATTGGAAAAGGTGGAACTCTTGTTGGCTACGGCGGAGGTCTTGAAAATAAAGAGTGGCTTTTAAACCATGAAGGGGCAATATTAAAACAGTTGACCTTGTTCTGACTGAATACTTTACCACATTAAGGTTTTAATTTGAAAATCAAATTTGAAAATAATTCACACTTCGCTAAGCAGCTGGATAAATCTGATAACCTCAGGATATTCCGATCTAAGTTTTCTATTCCGCGAAGCAACGGAAAAAACTCAATCTACTTTACCGGTAATTCTTTGGGATTAGCACCGAAACTGTCGCGCAGGTTCGTCAATCAGGAAATAACGGATTGGACATTAAAGGGAGTTGATGGTCACCTGCATGCATTGCGGCCCTGGTTGTATTACCACAAGTTTTCAAGAAAAGTGCTGGCGGAAATAGTCGGGGCCAAACCATCAGAGGTAATCGCAATGAATTCACTCACAGTGAATCTTCACCTGATGTTAGTCTCCTTTTACCGACCCACTCGAGAGCGATTCAAAATTCTGATTGAAGCCGGAGCCTTTTCTTCCGATCAATATGCACTTGAGACGCAGATTAAATTTCACGGTTTTAATCCTGACGATGTCTTGATCGAAATGAGTCCACGCGAAGGAGAATTTCTGTTGCGGACAGAGGATATAACAAAAGCAATAGAGGATGCCGATGATAAACTTGCACTAGTTCTTTTCGGCGGGGTACAATATTATACAGGCCAATTTTTTGACATCAAGACTATCACTGAGGCAGGGCATAAAGTTGGAGCATACGTCGCATTCGATCTCGCTCACGCTGTGGGCAATGTAGAACTGCATCTGCATAAACATAATGTTGACTTCGCGGTGTGGTGCAGTTATAAATATCTTAACTCCGGACCCGGTGGAATTGCCGGCCTTTTCGTTCATGAAAGACATTTTGGTAAAAGCGATATGCCTCGCTTTGCAGGTTGGTGGGGACATGACGAGAAAGAGCGATTCCAAATGAAAAAAGGGTTCAAGCCATTATCGGGAGCTGATGGTTGGCAGGTTTCGAATGTTCCAATTCTGCAGGCAGCAGCTCACCTTGCTTCATTAGAAATTTTTGAGCAGGCTGGAATGAAGGCGCTACGAAAAAAAAGTATTCTGCTCACCGGATACCTTGAATTCCTTTTAAAAGAAATCGATCCCGGAGAGAACTACTTTAAGATCATCAGTCCGTCATCGCCCGACGAGCGCGGCTGTCAGTTGTCCATTCTCATAAAACACAACGGTAAAAAAGTACACAATGCATTGGCAAAGAAAGGAGTGTCGGTCGACTGGAGAGAGCCTGGAGTGATTCGGCTGGCACCGGTGCCGTTGTATAATACTTTTGAAGATGTGTATACGTTTGCTAGTATTTTCAAACGAATCCTATCCTGATATTGTATATGCGAGGAAAAAATGTCGGCGTTATTGGAGCAGGACTTGTAGGATCGTTGTTAGCGATTTATCTCACCAGGCGTGGCTATCAAGTGTCGGTCTTCGAACGAAGACCTGATATGCGACAAAAGACTACGGATGTTGGACGCTCCATCAATCTTGCATTGAGCCATCGCGGAATCAAAGCGCTTGAGGAAATCGGAGCCACGAAACAAATCCGACAAATAGCCCTTCCGATGCATGGACGCATGATGCACTCTTTGGATAAATCCCTTACGTTTCAACAGTATGGGAAAGATGGTCAGTACATCAATTCCATATCCCGCGGCAGCCTGAATATTCTGCTTATGGAAATGGCGGAAAAAGAAGGTGTAAAAT
Organism: Bacteroidota bacterium; assembly: GCA_023412765.1. GTDB lineage: Bacteria > Bacteroidota > Bacteroidia > Cytophagales > Cyclobacteriaceae > Chryseolinea. Next base: position 9,715 of record JAEZBX010000017.1, on the reverse strand, counting down.
TCTTTTTTAATAATCGGATTACGCGTGTTGATTTTGCTAATACATCGGTCGGAAGTGAGAGTGATGGAGCAACCAATTACCAAACTTTTGATGCCATCGTTGGGGCCGATGGGGCTTTCTCTGCCGTCAGGCATGACATGCAGTTTACTGATCGTTATAATTTTTCACAGGAATATATTGAGCATGGATACAAAGAATTTGAAATTCCTGCTGGAAAAGATGGGCAATTCTTGATGGAACCTGATGCATTGCACATTTGGCCACGCGAAAGTTTCATGCTTATTGCACTTCCCAATCCCGGTGGTACTTTCACGTGCACACTGTTTTTTCCGTTCGAAGGACCGTTGTCGTTTAAGTCGCTTGACTCCGATGAAAAGGTTAAGAATTTTTTCAATACTCAATTTCCTGATGCTTCAGCCTTGATGCCCGATCTTTTGGAGGATTTCAAAACTAATCCAACGTCGTCGCTCGTAACGATAAAAAGTTATCCCTGGGTGAGAAACAAGACATTACTTATTGGTGATGCGGCTCACGCCATTGTTCCTTTTTATGGACAAGGCATGAATGCAGGTTTTGAAGATTGCAGTATTCTGAACGCAATGCTCGACCAATATCATGACGACTGGGAAAAGACAATTGTAAATTTCCAAAAGGAACGCAAGCCTGATACGGATGCGATTGCCCAGCTCGCGCTCGACAACTTCATCGAGATGCGTGACCTGGTCGCCGATAAAGAATTTCTTTTGCGGAAGAAGATCGAAGCAAAACTTCATTCCATTTATCCGGAGCATTGGATTCCACAATACTCGATGGTAACATTTCATCCGGATATCCGCTATTCAGAAGCCCAACGAATAGGAATGAAACAAAAAAGGATCATGGACGAGGTGATGCAGATGGAAAAAATCGAAACTACCTGGCAGCATCTAGATTTTGAACAACTTGTTCAGAAGCTTCGGGCAATTTGATGTGAAGCTTATATTCGTCGTAACGCTTCAAAACGTCCTTCACATAATTCACTGGTTCTTCGCATTTGCAATATCCTGCTTTTACCAACGGATCTTTGTAGAATTTGGGATCGGTCTTTCTGAGAAGAAAAAATTCGACATCAGCCCATACGTTAGGATCCTTGTCATATTTTTCTGCCAGCTTTCTGGAATCCAGGATATGTGCAAGACCAGCGTTATACGAAGCAAGAATGAATTTCATGCGCTCCTGTGGGTCATCAATTCTTTTTATCCAATAGCCTTCGAGATATTTAAGATAGTTTACGCCAGCCTTTATATTCTCCTTTGGATCATAGGGATCTTTTGCACCAAACCTTTTTGCAGTTTCCGGCATCAATTGCATTAGTCCTTGCGCGCCTGCCCAGGATTCATCTCCAACCTTGAATCGCGATTCCTGATACACGATTGACGCTAGCAGACGCCAATCCCAATTGAGTTTTTTTGCTCCCTCCTTTATAAGTTTGTCGTATTCCGAAAGCATATTCCCACCAAGCGACGAGTAATCGCTATTCATACGCATTAACGAAGTTCGCGGGCTCTTGAAATAACGATTGTAAATAACCATGAACGTTGGCTCTTTTTTAATCCGTGCAAGCCAATCATTTATTGTCTTTAAAAGATCCGGAGCATTTGTTCTCACTCCCCATGCAATTTGTTGTGGCATGCTCAACACGGTCTGTACGTCCAGATTAGGATAATACGAAACGTTCACGTGAGCAAGCATATGATCAGCTACTGTATAATCGATTTCGCCCAGTGCCACTTTCCTGACCAACGATTCGCTTTCCGAGTTAATAGAATCCTCGCGAATAAGAATGTCACCGCCCAATTCCTCAGATAAGTTCTTTAGACGCATTGCGTGACTTGTACCCGATATTACGTGTACTTCTTTTCCGATAAGATCTACCGGATTGCGTATAAGGTTCTCGTTGATTTGATCGAGCGTCAGTTTTCTCCAATTTTCTGGTTTGCGTTGAACTAATACCTGGTATGCATTAAAATGTGAATTGGTAAAAGCAACAGTTTCCTTTAGGGGTTTTGTGATCGCAAGCGGGAAGGCCATGATATCACCTTCGCCCGAATTCAACTGTTCGATCGCACGATCAATTCCAGAAGTTACTTTGATCTTCAATTCGACCTTTAATTCATCGGCTAACAACTTAAGCAATTCATACTCGTAACCCATCGGGTGACCCTTATAGATGAAATAGCTAATTGAATTATTGTCGACCAATGCATTGATGTAGCCTCTTTCCTTGATGGCTTCAAGGTCGAGTTCAATTTGCGGTTCTGCTTCATCGATGTCGTTCTGAGGTTGTCCGCAGGAAAAACATGCCAAAAGAAGCCAAACTGAGCATATACAGCGGTAAAAAACCTGCATAGGGATATGAAAATACTCAATCCCACTTAAAATAAAAAGCAGCTCACGACGAGCTGCTTCAGCGTTAACTATTCAGAATCTTAGAACGAATAGCGCACACCAATTTGCGCCTGCCAGCGCGAACTTATCAATCCAGAATCATCAATATTGGCAATGCTGGTTGGCTTTTGAAAACGGAAATTAGGGATGTTGTCATCACCCAGGCTCACGTATTCTATTAATCTGAATTGTTCATTCGTAGTGAAGTATTGTCGTCCCCAATCCTTATTTAACATGTTGGTAAAATTGAAAACGTCAAAGCTCAGCTGCAGTGTGTGCCGAGTTGAGTTTACTGTGATATAAAAATCCTGCAAAACCCTTAAGTCGATTACGTTGGTAAACGGAAGCCGATCACCATTTCTTTCCGCGTACTGTCCTCTCCTGGAACGAAGGTATTTATCACTCTCAATAAATTCATTCAGATCAATCCATTGCTGCTCTTCACTAACGGACTGGCTACCAGTAATAGGTAAGAAACGAATTTCTCCTGCAGCCAGTGCATCAGCATAAGTTGCATAACTTCTTGGCACGTAGATAAGGTCTCCGTCCGTATTGCTGGCCTGCGGATCGTCATTTAGTAACGAATTCCTGTAAATGTAGGAATAGCGGGCACCCGATTGGCCGTTGTAAAAGAGCGAGATTGTCGTGGCGAAGTGGTTCAAATATTCTTTGCGGTAGGATACACTGGCGACGATCCTTGAACCCAGATCAAAATCCGAGTAAGATAAATCAAGACGGTTCTTGCCATTTACATTTTCGATGTATCGCCACTGAGACGAATTTTGCGACGATGTACCCTCGTTCAATACTTTTGATCTACCAAAAGTGTAACCAATATTTGTCGACAAACCAAAATTAAAATTCTTTCTTAACTGCATTGTAAGATTATAGCTGTAACCCTTGCTGGTGTTCTTCCCTAAAAGGATATGGCGATAGGTACCGTCGACCGGATCGCTTCTATTCCACCTCGGCCTATTGTCTACACCTGCCAGGTTCGTTGTCGGTTGCTTTACATTGAATTGCTCATAATTAATATTATTCATCGTCTTGCTGAATATTCCTTCCAGCGTTCCGACAATTCCGCCTGGCAGCAACTGATCAACGGCAAGGGATGTCCTGAATACCTGCGGAAACTTGAAGTCTTTTGCGAAAATATTAATATCTCCAGAAGGGCTAGCCGCGACGGCACCCACATCCTGGGCATCATATTGATCGTTTGGATCTGGCCTGAAGAGGACCTGCGGGTTTGCATTACCAGGAATCGCGCCAACAAGGATACCGTTATTATTATAACTTGCCCCAGGCCAGACAAAAGGAATTCGACTGGTAAAAATCCCAACGCCACCCCTGATTTGTGTTGTTTGCTCTCCAGTTAAATCATAATTAAACCCGACGCGCGGGGATAGCATGATTTGGGCTTTCGGCACTTCACCGACCCGCGCGCCCTGAAGATCGTATCCCTCCGCCTGGATTTTTGGAATAACTACACTGTTAAAATAGACATCCTCTTTAGGATTGTTAAGAAACATTGGGATATCCACCCTGAGCCCGACTGAAACCCTCAGTTTTTGATTCACTGTTATCTCATCCTGCGCATAGAGACCAAGTTGCAACGTTTTGAAATCAGACGCCGCCTTCGTACCATCTCCAGAAACGTTATCCACAAGCGAATAACTCCTTTCATAGTCGGTAGATGGCAGCTCATTTAAGAAACTATTCAGGTCGGCAAATGTGTAGGTTCCAAATGCATTACCGATGAATGCATTGTAGAAACTGGCATATTCATTATGTGTTCCGAATGTGAAAACATGATTCTGTTTATAAATCGTAAAGTTGTCAGTTAATGTAAAGATCTTCGACTTAAGCTGATTAATGGTTGAAAATGGTTCGGTTCCGAAAATAACCCGATTCGCTCCGTCATTTATCGTTACCCTGGGAAAGTCTGAACCGAGGGAGCCGCGATCATCTACCACCGACGTGTAGCCTAGAATAAGATTGTTGGACTTTGAATTTCCAAAAGAGCTTTTCAGTTCGATAGCTGTGGAATTGGTAGTACTGGGGAAAAACTCGCTGTTGTTCCCAAAATTGATTGTGGAGTTTGAAGATCTGGCGCGTTTAAAAGCTTCACCCTTGGTATAGCTGTGCCGGACTGTCAATTTGTGACTGTTGCTCAGGTTGTAATCCAGGCGTACCAGGAATTTGTCGCTTCTTGTTTCGGAAGGATTGTCAAGATAACCACCGGGATCATAGTTGTACCGTGACCTCAGGAAGTCTGTAAGCGAATTTAAATCGGACTGCGTAAGTGTACCGTTGTACGTAGCATAGTCAAAGGGTTGTGGCGTCTCATCCCTTTGGATTTCGGCGTTAACAAAAAAGAAAAGTTTATGCTTCAATATTGGACCACCCAATCTAAACCCGGTAGTTTGAGCTGTAAAATCGTCCAGCTTTACCCTTTCACCACCTTCAACATCCGTAGGTGTTTTTCCCGCCAGCTTCTCCTTTCTGTAGAAAGTATAAACCGAACCTGAAAAGTTGTTACTACCACTTCGCGTTACAGCGTTTATGCCTCCTCCGGCAAACCCACCGAGACGGACATCAAAAGGTGCAATGACTACCTGAAACTCTTCAATTGCATCAATACTAATCGGACTGATGCTATTCGCCTGCCCTCCATTGGTACCGGTTTCTGAAAGACCAAACACATCATTGTTTACGGCTCCATCAATAAAAATTGAATTATAGCGATTATTAGCACCAGCGATGGAAATACCCTGGTTAGCTGTAACAGATACCTGTGGTGTAAGACGGGTAAAGTCAGTCAGGTTCCTCCCTACAGAAGGAAGATTTGAAATTTGTTCCTGTGAAATATTCGTCGATGCACCTGTACGTTCGCTATTAAATACATCTTCTCTGCGCGCTGTAATTTCGATGTCTTCCAGTTCAACAGCGGCTTCTGAAAGCTGAACCCGGTGGTTATGTGTTTGCCCGAGACTGAGATAGATGTTGTTCTGTTTGTCCTCATTATACCCAACGAACGTGGTTGTTATTGTATAGGGTCCACCCACCCTTGTGTTGGGAATTGTGAAAGTGCCATCAGGCCGGCTGGATGTACCGTACTGGGTACCCGAAGGTGTGTGTTCCGCGATGATTGTTGCACCTGGCAAGGGCTGACCATTTTGATCCCTGATGATCCCGCTGATGGTTGAGGTTGTGACCCCCTGGCTGTAAGTGCTGGTGATTGCTAGGCACACAAATCCGAAGGAAAGTAGAATTCTTATCATAAGGTGGTTAATGTGTTGCACAAAAATACCTTTTGGAAAACACATTCGCTTCAAAGCATTATTAAATCTTTTATGTAAAAATTTACAATGTCTTAACACTATATCAATCCCAGGATGAAATCGTTTGGGTGAATATTCGTAAAATATAGTTGGCAATTGGACCACAGCTATTTAATTTAACTGCATGCGAAAATATATTTTCTGCCTTTGCATTGCGCTACTCTGTGCGGGTAATTCTAATGCACAACCGGACCTCTCTTATTACCTACCTGAAGGCGTAACTTATAATCCAGAGATACCGACACCGAAAAGCATCATCGGCCATGAGGTAGGAGAATGGCATGTGACACATGATCGCCTGACTAATTACATGTATGCTCTTGATAAAGCTTCGGATCGCATTAGTCTTGAGGTAACGGGATATACATATGAAGCAAGGCCACTGTTGCTGTTAACCATTACTTCACCCGAGAACCACCAGAACCTGGAATCGATTCGCACGCAGCATACCCAGTTGACAGACTCCAAGCGCTCATCAACATTAAATGTGGCGAATATGCCAGTCGTTTTCTATGTAGGTTTTAGTATCCATGGAAATGAAGCAAGTGGGGTGAATGCGGCTTTGCTTGCCGCCTACCATCTTGCGGCTGCGCAGGGCGATGAGATTGAAAAGGATCTGAAGAACACCATTATCCTTTTTGATCCTTGTTACAACCCTGACGGTATGCAACGCTTCAGCAGCTGGGTAAATTCACGCAAGAGCATGGTCATATCAACTGACCCGCTGGATAACGAACACAATGAACCCTGGCCTGGCGGACGCTTCAATCACTACTGGTTTGATCTCAATCGGGATTGGATGGTTGCGCAGCACCCAGAGTCGCAGGCAAGGATTAAAAGCTTTCAAAAATGGAAACCGAATATCCTGACTGACCACCATGAAATGGGCACGAACGCCACCTTCTTCTTCCAGCCAGGAATACCCTCTCGCGTACATCCGCTTACGCCTCAAAGAAATATCGAACTGACGAAAAGAATGGGAGAATTTCATGCGAAAGCATTGGATGAACTAGGCTCGTTGTATTATACACAGGAGAGTTACGATGATTTCTACTATGGCAAAGGTTCAACTTATCCCGATGTGCAGGGCGCGGTGGGAATCTTATTTGAGCAGGCAAGTTCACGAGGGCACGCGCAGGAAAGCGTGAATGGCGTACTCCGCTTCCCTTTTACAGTTCGAAATCAATTTACAACTGTACTGAGCACATTAAATGCAATCCGTGCAATGAGAGTAGATTTTCTCAATCATCAGCGACAGTTCTATAACGACATGGCTAGTGAAGCTGCTAAAGATCCAATTAAAGCATATTTGATCGGATCGAGGGACAAATACAGGTCATACAAGCTGGCAGAACTTTTAATGGCACATGAAATCGAAGTGTATAAGCTCAAGTCGCGAACGACGATCAATGGAAAAGATTTTGACAATGAATCCAGCTACGTTATTCCAACTGCACAACGTCAGTATAAGCTTATAAAATCCATGTTCGAAAGACGGACACAGTTCACTGATAGTTTGTTTTACGATATATCGAGCTGGACACTACCATTGGCGTTCGGGCTAGAAAACGAAGAATTGAAGAATACATCGTTGGTCGGTGAGAGATTAACTGTAAAGGATCCGCCCATTGGAAAGTTTAATGGGAGGGCACAATACGCTTACGCGTTTGAATCTACCGGGTACCTTTCACCACGCGCAATTTACCGGCTGCTGAATAACAACATCAGAATTAAAGTAGCGACTAAGGCCTTTCACAATGCCGATGGAAAACGATTTGGTGAAGGCAGTATTATAATCCCGCTTAGCGAGCAAGACAAAAGTATTCAACAGATAGAATATATTCTGAATGAGATTGCGACAAAAGATGGTGTTGATATTCATACTTTCAATACGGGGCTAGATTACAAGGGAGTAAGTCTGGGCAGCGGTTCTTTCCTAACGTTAAAGAAACCCGAGATCGCGATGCTCGTTGGCGATGGATTTTCCGCCACCGATGCCGGTGAGATATGGCACATGCTCGATACGCGATTTAGCATCCCAGTTACATTGATACCCGTAGAAGTTTTCAATTCATCGAACGTAACTCGATACACCACCATAATAATACCGCCAACGGCTGGAACGTTTCGAATATCAGATAGTGGGAGAGAAAAACTAAAAGCATGGGTACAAAACGGAGGCGTTCTGATTGGACTCGAAAATACATTGCAGTGGTTAAACAATAATGGGCTTGGCAAATTCGAAATGAAAAAATCATCTGCAAAAAAAGATAGCATCAGTGTAAGGCCTTATAATCTTATCGACGTATATTCTGGAGCACAACAAACGAGTGGTGCTATTTTTCAGGCAACTGCGGATCTAACGCATCCCCTATTGTTCGGCTATTACAATCCAACGATGGCAATAATCAAAACCAACAACGTATTTATGGAGAAAGCAAAAAATGCATACGGCAATCCACTGGTATTTACGGCTGCGCCATTGTTGAGTGGATACATTTCCAAAGAGAATTACGAAAAGCTAAAAAACAGCTCTATTGTCGGAGTGTCCGTTATGGGTCAGGGGAGAATTATCGGTATTACAGATAATATTAGTTTCCGCGCATTTTGGTTTGGAACAAATAAGATATTGATGAATGCCATTTTTTATGGCTCGTTCGTAAATGCAGCGGCGAGCCGGTGAGAATCGGTAAACGGTGATCGGTGGACGGTCGGCTCGATTTAAAATTGTGCGACGATGTCGACAGGCGCCTTATACCTTTATACCTTTATACCTTATACCTTTATACCTTATTCCCTATTCCCTATCTAATTCACCAACGAAGACACATTCAAAAAAATGATTTAGTAATATGCGAATACTATTCTCACTACTTCTCATCACGATGCTTTCCCATACGCAAGCGCAAACCATCAAGGTCATGACGTACAACATTCGCCTGGATGCAGCTGTCGATGGCGTGAATCAATGGCCGAAGAGAACACACAAGGTCTATGACCTCATTAAAAAACATGATCCGGATATCATCGGTTTACAAGAGGTATTACATCATCAATTGACAGACCTCCTTCAAAACCTCCCGGGCTACGCACATATTGGTGTCGGGCGTGATGATGGCAAAACGAAAGGTGAGTATTCCGCAATACTGTACAAGAAGACGCGGTTTAAAGCACTGAATCAGAATACGTTCTGGCTGTCGGAAACACCTGCGGTCCCAGGTAGCAAAAGCTGGGATGCTGCAATTACACGCGTCGCTTCATGGGGCACATTTAAAGACTTGAAGTCGAACAAGGAATTTCTGATGATAAATACTCACTTTGATCACATTGGTGTCGAAGCCCGGAAGAACAGCGCCGCCCTCCTGAAGCAAAAGGCAGCTGAGATTGCAAAAGACTATCCGTTAATTATTACTGGAGATTTTAACTGTACCCGAGACGATGGACCATATGCAACCATTATGGATACAAAGGGTGTAAAACTGGTGGATCCTGCGCCAGCAAATCCGCCAGGCACTTTCTGCAGTTTCACAGTGAATTCAATGGAATGCAAGCCAATCGACTACATTTTCCATTCAGAGGAATGGAAGTCTGATGACTACCACGTTATCACAGATAATGATGGAAAGTACTATCCTTCCGATCACTTGCCAGTAGCCGTAGAGTTAAGCCTGAAATAGTGATTGATTTTTAGTGAGTTTGTATTAACCGCAAGGGCGCTATGGCGCAAAGAAGATTAGCGTATAACTTTCATTTTCTAATGGGAATTCCCTGGTGTTAATCAGATCACGATTGAGAATTCCTTTCCGTAGTCTTTGCGTCCTTGCGGCTATGCGGTAAGATCTATGCCACCAACAAAGACTTGGAATAAGTTGCCACCACTTCATCTAAGATGCTCATCACATCGGCGAGGTTATCCACTTCAACTAACCGCGTACGGAACGGCTTAA
>JAEZBX010000180.1 GCA_023412765.1 Bacteroidota bacterium | reverse complement strand
CTCTTTGGACATCGGATGGAACCAATTTCGAGCAAAAGCGTCCTGATGAGCTTGACACCTATCACAATGCGATATCGTTTTCTCCATCGGGCAAAGTTGGTGTGCTTGTTGGAAGCCGCGATTGGGCACATGGTGGCTTTCGTGCGGAGGTGTTGATGAGTTTCGATAGCGGCGAAACCTGGACAAGAGCGGAAACTGAGGCCCCTAGATTCAAAGGTCTTGAATTAATAGATGTCTCTGTTCCAACAGACGAGACAGCATTCGCTTTATCGAACAATGGGTTCATTCTGAAATTCAAACAGGAATGAATTGGTGGCCTCTTCGACGCGGAACAAAGTTGACTCAGGCTTCCTTTTCACTTGAAGAACCCTCACGAGAAGTTCTATGATCATAATCGCTTATAGAAAATTTTCTACACTGTCATCTTATTTCCACATATGTTTACATTTCGATAGAACTATTGACAAATTTTATTTTATCGTAAAAGAAAACGGAAAATGAAAAGCCGACACCGGCGATTTGACAAGACGCAGACCGATCAATGACCGATAAGAAAAACTAATTCGTATTCCCAGGGGCGATCTAATAACATAGGCATAGTGTTTGGACTTTCAACGAATTCGTCCATAACTAAAATGTTCAGATATGTCCAAAAGAAAACCAACGGAAAATGAAGAACTGAAAAATCAGGCAATCTTCAATAACCGAGAGACCTCAGAAGGAACTCATCTTACTACAAGCACAGGAGTAAAGATCAGTGATACCGATAATTCGCTAAAAGCTGGGGAAAGAGGTCCAACAATTATGGACGACTTTCATTTCAGGGAGAAGATGACCCACTTCGATCATGAAAGAATCCCAGAGCGCGTCGTTCATGCCAGAGGGTCTGGGGCACACGGATATTATCAAGTTTATGAACCCTTAACAGATCTTACAGCGGCCAAAATATTTGCGGATCCATCGAAGCAAACGCCAGTGTTCGTCCGCTTTTCTACTGTTGTCGGCTTCCGAGGTTCCGCTGACACTGTGCGTGATGTACGCGGGTTTGCGACGAAATTCTATACAGACGATGGAAACTGGGACCTCGTCGGCAACAACATGCCAGTGTTCTTTATTCAAGATGGAATAAAATTTCCAGACCTTGTGCATGCAATCAAGCCAGAACCACATAATGAAATGCCTCAGGCATCGGCTGCACATGACAACTTCTGGGATTTTATTTCATTGATGCCCGAGTCCATGAACATGATCATGTGGGTTATGTCGGATCGCGCGCTACCAAGAAGCTATTCAATGATGGAAGGTTTCGGCGTTCATACGTTCCGGCTTATTAATGCGAAAGGTAAGTCACGGTTTGTAAAATTTCATTGGAAGCCTTTAAACGGTGTTCATTCACTTGTATGGGACGAAACTCAAAAGATCGCGGGTAAGGACCCTGATTTTAACAGACGCGACCTGTGGAATATGATTGAGAAGGGAAATTACCCGGAATACGAACTTGGTATTCAAATCCTTGAAGAAGAACAAGAATTTGATTTTGATTTCGATATACTCGATCCTACCAAGATTATTCCCGAAGAACTTGTTCCTGTGCGGAAAGTGGGAAAAATGATATTAAATCGTAATCCTGATAATTTTTTTGCTGAAACAGAACAAGTGGCTTTCCATCCTGGCCACATTGTGCCAGGCATAGATTTCACGAATGATCCGCTGCTTCAAGCAAGGCTATTTTCTTATGTAGATACACAGCTCATCAGACTCGGAGGCCCAAACTTCAACGAAATAGCAATCAACAGGCCAATGGTTCAGGTCCACAACAACCAACGGGATGGGTATATGCGACAAACAATCAACAGAGGCCGGACGAACTACTTTCCCAATAGTCTTGGCGGCGGCTATCCTGCAACCGCATCACGTGAAGCCGGAGGGTTCGTCCACCACATGGAAAAAGTCGAAGGGCATAAGATCCGTGTGCGCAGTGACAGTTTCAAAGATTATTTCAGCCAGGCTAAGCTTTTCTACAATAGTATGTCTGAACCTGAAAAGAAACATATTGTTGAGGCATTTCATTTTGAACTCGGAAAGGTTGAAACTAAGGAAATACGGCAGCGTATGGTCTATATGATTGCCAATGTCGACGTGAACCTGGCAAAGGAGGTCGCCAAGGGAATCGGCGTTGAAGATGTTGAGAATGAAACAGGGATTAAAGAAGCAGCAAAAGATGCAATCCCTCCTTCAAAAGGCCGGAAATCCATAGACCACTCACCCGCGTTAAGCCAGGAAAACTTAAGAGGCACTTCCATAAAAGGAAGAAAAATTGCCATTCTTGTTGACCACGGTTTCGACTATCAATCAGTTAAAAGTCTTCAGGTAATGTTAAATAAAAAAGGCGCAATGGCTGAGATTGTTTCAAAGTTTCATGGCAAGATCAAAAGTGAGAGTGGTGATACTTTGCAGACAGATAAAAGTCATGTTACTACAGGATCAATCATGTACGATGCGCTATTCATTCCCGGCGGAACACATGTGGAGCTTTTAAAGAAGCAGGGCGATGTTTTGCATTTCATCAACGAGGCGTATAAACATTGTAAACCTATCGGATTGACGGCTGAAGCAATTGAGCTTTTGAAAATATCCAGTGTTGAGTTTGATAATACAAGCTTTGCTGAGGGCGGTGCGGTACACGAAAACATGGGCATCGTGACAGCTTGGAAAAATGAAAATATTGAAGACTTCCTAATCCAGTTTGAAAGGGCGATTAGCCAACACAGGCATTGGGGCCGGGCAGCTAATAAAGAAATGGTGCCGGCCTAGTTAAACATCCTTGCAACAGAAACTCTGTATCTAAGCTTGACTGTTCACTATATCTTCAAAAGACCGCGATCTTTCGAGAAAGCCTTAAAAAGACTGCTTTGAATTATTGAGCAAAAAAAAAACCGCGTGAACACGCGGTTTATGAGCCCCCTGCCGGGATCGAACCAGCGACCTACTGATTACAAGTCAGTTGCTCTACCAGCTGAGCTAAGGAGGCATTTTTTTATTTCTTTCTTTAGCCCTACTGATTACAAGTCAGTTTCCGCCAGCTGGCGGATGAGCTAAGGAGGCTTTTTTTTATTTCTTTCTTTAGCCTACTGATTACAAGTCAGTTTCCGCCAGCCGGCGGATGAGCTAAGGAGGCATTTTTTTATTTCTTTCTTTAGCCCTACTGATTACAAGTCAGTTTCCGCCAGCTGGCGGACGAGCTAAGGAGGCGTAAAACGCGGTGCAAAAATAAAGTAACTCTGCTCTATAGCAAATTATTACTCCAAATTAACTGAGAAAACCAGGGAAAATCAGACGGTTTTGAGAAGCTTTAGCTGATCCTTTAGCTGTTTCAGGTGCTCGGTAGCGGTCTTTATCTTGTCGTTGAACTCCTCCCTGACCTTTTCCGCATTCTGTGACCGCGAAAAGAACTCCAGGTTGTTCTGCCATAAACCGATGTCGTTTTCGATTTTTGCGATCTTCTTACGGATCACCTGCTCCTTCTGATAGATCTTCCGGTCAGCCATTGGGTCATTCCTCAGATCACTCAACTGATTCTCCAGCGAAATCTTTCCTTTCTCGTTGTCGGAGATGCCTGGAATACTGTTAATGAATCGATCCACCGCCTCGTGATAACGGGTACGAATCGTATTGATATCCTTGCGAGGCACAAAACCGATAGAATTAAACTTTTCCTGCAATTCTTTAAGAACTTCATGACTTGCAGTTCTGGCAGCGACATGACTTTCGAGAATGGTGCAGATCTCTTCCTTCTGACGAAGGTTTTCAGCTTGCTCATCCTCCATCTTTCCGTGCTGCATCCGCTTTTGCTCAAAGAAATAGTCGCAGGCCTCCTTGAACTCTTTGAACACCTTTTCTCTAAACTTCTCAGGTACGGGACCGATTTCCTTCCACTTCATCTGAATATTCTTCAGCTCGTTAGAAGTTCTATCCCATTCGTTGCTCTCCTTAAGTTCATGAGCACGCTTCACCAATTCATTCTTCAACTGCAAATTATTCTCGCGTTCTTCATCAAGTTTTTTAAAGAACATATTCTTGTTGTTGAAGAACGTTTTGAAAGCAGACCAAAACTTTTTGTTAACCTCTTTCGCTTTCGCTCTAGGCAACCCTCCAATCACTTCCCACTGCTTTTGAATATCCAGAATTTCTTTTGTCTTCTGATTCCATTCCTTGATACGATCAGACTGAAAATTGACAAACTCCTGAACACTCTCGCTCAATGAAGCTTTGTTGTCAAGATTAACCTGAAGCTCCTGCTGAAGATTCTGCAGGTATGCATCGCGGCGTGCGTATACCGCATCCGATGCGGCCTTGAAGCGCTGCCATACGGCTTCCTTGTCATCCTTAGGTACAGGTCCAAGGTGTTTGAATTCATGATGCAATTCGTTGAGTTCGCGTATTGCATCTTTAATAATTTCAACTTCCGCCAGCTTCTCCGCTCGTGCACAAAGTTCAAGCTTCGCTTCAAGATTCTTTTTACGATCAAGCTCCTTCAGCTCGAAATAAATGCTCTGATTATCATAGAAGCGATCGAGCAAAGCGTGATAATTTGCCCACAATGTTTTTGCTTGCGGACCAGGAACAGGTCCCAATGCCTTCCATTGCTTCTGAAGTTCTTTGAACCTATCGAATTGATCAGTCGTGTCTTGTGAGTCAGAAAGAATGCGAAGCTGCTCGAGCAGTTCTTGTTTCTTTTGAAGATTTTCTGCCTTGCGTTCTTCCTGCTGTTTGTAGTATGCAGTCTTCCGGTCGCGGATGAGTTTTAAATTTGCTTCAACGATAACGTCGTACTCATCGCCTTTGAATTCAAAGTCTTCCGCTGTGCCGCCATCCTTTACGAATTTTTCAAGTGCCTCAGCCCGTTCCTTTTCTCTCAACTCATCATAAACAGGCTTAACATCGCGCAGAATAGTATCGACCTTTTTGAAATTATCGTCTCTTGAAAGATCTTTTAAAAGTTCTGCAAGTTGCTGCTTTGAGTAACCGCTGTAGTCGACATGGTTTGTTTCATGGTGATCATGATGATCATCTGAGGCATCGTCTCCTTCCGACAAATCTGCTTCGGAATGTAACATCGTAACATGGGCTTCGGCCACTCCGGCTTCACTCGCATGCGCCTTCTCTTCTAATTTTTCTTTTTCCATTTCCATGTTCAGTGTCCCATTACTTGGCGGATAACGTAAATTTACTTAAAAACGGTCAATTCAACCGGGGATCGACCGGGTAGTTCGAATATACGGAAAATCGCCCTCCCATGCTTCCCAAGGCTTTTTTCCAGATTACTGATGGTTCAGTATCGAACAGTAACTCATCGGTAACGAAGTCACATACGATCCATGAATCCTCTTCCAGTTCTTTGTCCAATTGACCCTGCCCCCAGCCGCTGTATCCGAGATAAAAACGAATGTCAGATTTCTTTAAGCGACCTGTATCAAGTTCTATCATTAAACTTTCAAAGGCTCCTCCCCAGTATATCTCGTCTTGTATTTTAACAGCATTTTCGACTGGTGTGTTTCGATGTAGAAAGTGTAATGTATCTTGTTGAACGGGACCTCCAACAAAAACCATTTCTTCTATCGCCTTAATGTCTTCGATCACATCAGTCACTTTTAGTATTGATGGTTTGTTGATCACGAATCCGAAAGAGCCTTCCTCGTTATGCTCACACAGCAATACAACGGTGCGTTCGAAATTAGGATCAGGTAGAAAAGGTTCGGAAATCAATAACCTACCCTTCTCTGGTTTTAGTTTATTTTTATACTTAAAGAATTCCATGCGCAGGTGTAAAGTATCAAAATTTTCCGAAACCTGTCAGGGTTTCACAACTTGAATAAAATACTTCGCCCTCACCTGTGCAAGTTTTATTTCTTTGATCATCTTATGTCCAAATTGCAAGCGTATGAACTCACTGTCGGAACTTAGAAACGAATATTCAAAAGCATCGCTTGATGTGTCAGCCGTTCTACCCGATCCTATTGCGCAATTTGAAAGATGGTTTAATGAATCAATTGAAGCAAAAGTTCTCGAGCCAAATGCAATGAACTTGTCTACCATAAATGTGAATAACAGACCATCATCGCGTATTGTTTTGTTGAAAGGAATAGAGCAGAATAAATTCCTTTTCTACACTAATTATCAAAGTTCGAAGGGCCAGCAATTAGCAAGCAATTCTGCGTGCGCCCTAACATTCTTTTGGCCAGAGTTGGAACGACAAGTGCGAATCGAAGGCACTGCGGAACGCGTCGACGAATCCAGGTCTGAGAAATATTTCCAAAGCCGACCACGTGGATCTCAGATTGGAGCATGGACCTCTCCACAAAGCGCCGTTGTACAAAGTCGTACCATACTTGAAGAACGTGCTATCGAAATCGAAAAAAGGTTTGAAGGTATTCCATTGCTCCCGAAGCCAAAACAATGGGGTGGCTATGCCGTTGACCCTTTTGTAATTGAATTCTGGCAGGGTAGACCGAATCGACTGCATGACAGAATTCAGTTTACCAGGATTGATAACGTGTGGAGTATTTGTCGACTTGCCCCTTGAGGGCGTCGTTAATTGTTATTAGTTATTAGTTAATAGGTCGCATCCAATTTGATAGGTGCGACGACCCTATTTGAAATGCAGATGAACCCTATACTCCGTGGTATACACACATTGCGGGTATAGATAATTGAACCTCGAGCTTCAATTAACTATTAACAATTAATCCTACTTTGTCAACTTCCAATTAAGTGCTTTGAGAGAAGTATTCCTCACTTTTGATGCATAATTTGTACTTCGTCGTCTAGCGCAACAGTAATTTGTCGTGACTTGGCTCCCCAGCCGCATGGCTGCGCTTTTGGATTTGCAACTGAATTTTAGCCGCACATCCCCCACCAGGCCAAAGCTAAAATTAGGTTGCAATCCAAAAGCTGGAAGAATGGTCC
>JAEZBX010000276.1 GCA_023412765.1 Bacteroidota bacterium | reverse complement strand
CCTTTATGCTATAGAAGACAAACCATGCGACAACACATTCAAGAGAGATTATTATTTGGACGAACTTTTTAATGAGAATACTCCAGTTCCGGACTGGGCAAACTAGTTCCACAGGCATCATTGCTCGAAAATGACTACGGAAGTGGAAAGACTCTGGATCAATCATAAAATATTCTATACATTAAGGTTAAAAAAAGTCCCCTCGGACAAATTACCGGAACATTAAAACCTTAATACTTCAAACTTGAACTACAAATCACTGCACTCAGTCCTCCTGATCTTTATTCTTGCAACCGGCATTTCTTGTAGCCGTAACGCTGGAGACAATGCCAACAGTTGGGAAGAATACCTTGGAGGCCCGGATCGGAACCATTACACAACTTTAAAGCAGATCGACCTCAACAACGTAACCCAGCTTGCAAAGGCATGGGAATATCATACTGGCGACAGTGGCCAGATACAATGCAATCCTATTATCATTGGCGACAAGCTTTATGCAGTGACTGCCACAGGTGAACCTTTCGCACTGGATGCCGCCACCGGGAAAGAATTGTGGCGCATAGCAGACACGACTGACAGAAGAGTGATCATTCGAGGTCTAACCTATTGGGAACAGGGTAACGATAAACGAATACTCTATACGCGTGGCCAATGGCTTTGTGCTGCTGACGCACTAACGGGAAAGTCAGTTCTTTCCTTTGGCGACAGTGGCAAGGTGAGTTTGAAGACAGGCCTTGGAGAATCGGCCGCGAAAAAATATGTAGAGTCTCGTACGCCGGGAACCGTTTTTGAAAACCTGATAATTATGCCTCTCAGTTTGTCTGAAGGCTCAGACGCTGCACCGGGCTTCATCCAGGCGTTTAACATCATAACTGGTAAACTGGAATGGGTGTTCAAGACTATTCCCGAACCCGGTCAGGAAGGATATGAAACATGGCCCGAGCATTCTTACAAAAATGAGGATGTAGGAGCTGCCAACAACTGGGCGGGTATGGCTGTCGATCGTAAACGTGCAATCATATACGCGCCTACAGGTTCCGCCGGCTTCGATTTTTACGGCGGCGGTCGCAAAGGCGCCAATCTTTACGCCAATACTTTGCTCGCGCTTAACGCCAGGACAGGTGAGAAGATCTGGCATTTTCAATTTGTTCATCACGATATTTTTGACCGTGATGCACCTGCTCCACCAAACCTGCTCACCGTAACGCACGATGGAAAGAAAATCGATGCTGTCGCACAGGTAACCAAGCAGGGATATGTATTCCTTTTCAATCGCGAAACCGGCGAACCACTCTTTGACATTGAGGAAGTACCGGCCCCACCTTCAGATGTCCCGGGTGAAGAAGCGTGGCCGACACAACCGCGCCCGGTATTACCTGCCCCCTATGCGCGACAAACCCTTACGGAGAATGATATCAACCCGCATTCAGCACATCGCGACTCGTTATTAATCAGTTTCAAGCAAAGTCGCTTTGAGGGCCCTTTCACACCATTATCAAAGAAAGGTTCAATTGTGTTTCCGGGTCTAGACGGCGGAGCGGAATGGGGAGGTGCTGCTGTTGACCCCGACGGTGTTATCTATATCAACAGCAATGAAATGTCGTGGCTGATTTCGCTGGATGCGGCTAAGCCCGCGGCAAACAACGGGGCAGCTACTGGCCTTCAACTTTATACAACCTATTGCGCAGCTTGTCACGGGGCAAACCGAAGTGGTAATACAGCAAGTGGATATCCTTCTTTGCTGGGAATAGGAGCCAAGTTTTCGCGTGAACAGGTTGCCGATATAATTGCACACGGACGGGGACGAATGGCTGGGTTCCCGAACTTGTCAGAAGTGCAACGGAAAAATATTGCCGGGTTTCTCTTCGATGACCAAAAAGTACAAAAGTCTGGCAAGCCTTTGAATGAGCGAAATGAAATCGTCGGCGACAACGACAAGGTCGAATACAAAATATCTGGGTATACCAAGTTTCTGGACAAAGATGGATTGCCCGCAATCAGTCCACCGTGGGGAACGCTGAATGCAATAGATTTGAATACAGGGGAATATTTATGGAAGGTCGTTTACGGCGAGTATCCTGAATTGATGGAAAAGGGTATACCTCAGACCGGTTCTGAAAACTATGGTGGCCCTGTCATTACAGAAACCGGACTACTTTTTATCGCCGGTACCATGGACAAGAAATTCAAAGCTTATAATAAAAAGACTGGCGAGTTAATATGGGAAACGAAACTTCCCGCGGCAGCTTTTGCCACTCCTGCAACCTATGAGGTGAATGGCAAGCAGTACATCGTTCTCGCCTGTGGTGGCACAAAGAATGGCGCTGAGAAGGGAGATAGTTATGTAGCCTTTGCGTTACCTTGATTGATGTTATCCGTTAATAGTTAATAGTTAATCGAGCGCCCGGATAACCGATAACGGATATGCCTTAAGGATCAATACCGGTGCAATGTTGTAATAAAAGGTATGTAAAATATCGCCTTTTTTGTAAGAAAAAGTATCTAAAACAAAATGCTTAAGCGTCCGGGCGAAAATGACCAAAACCGACAATGAAGCACTAGCCCACGTAAAAAGATTAAATGTTCGCTTTCGCTTAAAATCGTCCGATTGTGATCAACCTGTTAGGATGAAATATAAAATTCAGGTAAAAAGGCAATGTCTTTTTTATTGGCATGAAAATTATTACTACAATTAGGAATTTATTATTTGTCATGAGAAAATATCAGCTGGGTGAATTTGAAGAAGTAGTTATGCTTACGGTAGGAATACTTTACAACAATGCCTACGGAGTGTCAATAAAAAAGGAAATCGAAGAACGCTTGTCGCGAAACGTCAGTGTCGGTGCACTTCAGACTGCCTTGAACAGACTGGAAGACAAAGGTTACCTTAGATCGCACGAGGGCGAAGCAACGGAGGAACGGGCAGGAAGACCGAAAAAATTTTTTGAAATCACGGCCCTCGGCAAACGTGCGATGGAGTATACTAAGAATACCCGCGACGAACTTTGGCGTGCCATTCCTGAAATTGCCCTGAATCGTAAAATCATAGGATCGATAGCATAACTGAAGGATAGGGAATAGGGCCTGATGTATAGGAATAAGGTATAGGGTATAAGGACGAACTTGAACGTTTCGTACTAATAACTAATAACTAATAACGGATAACGAACAACGGAATGCCCACGCCACCCAAACTCTTCCTTCGCTTCTTCCGCTGGTTTTGCGACCCTGCGTTAACGAAGTCCATTGAAGGAGATTTGATGGAGTTGTACAACGAACGTGTAAGAGGAATTGGAAAAAGAAGAGCCGATATAAAATTCATTGTCGATGTACTCCTGCTTTTTAGACCTGGAATTATTCGGCAACCCCAGGGCTATGGATCCTCAAACACGTATGGTATGTACAAAAGTTATTTTACAATTGGATGGAGAAATCTCCTGCGAAACAAGGGCTATTCGCTCATCAATATTGGCGGATTAGCTATCGGCATGGCTGTGGCAATGCTGAACGGCTTGGCAATATGGCATGAGTTCTCTTTCAACAAATATTTCGAAAACTATGATCGGATTGCGCAAGTCGCTGAGACGGGCAAAGATAAGGAGAGCGGTCGGCGATGGATGAGCACCACAATGACTTATCCTTTGGCAACTGAATTAATGGATAACCATACTGCTAAGTTTAAAACAATAGTACGGACATCATGGGACGCAAATTGTATCATGGCATCAGGTGAAACGGCGATCTCCTTGCGAGGACTTTATGCAGATGCGGAATTGCCCGAAATGTTTTCTCTTCGGATGGTTGCAGGTACCAGGGGGCCCCTTATCGACGCGCATAGTATTCTTCTTTCAGCGTCGGCAGCAAAAGCTCTTTTTGGAACAGTAGAGGCTGTCAATCGCACTGTTCGCATGAACAATAAGATCGATCTCACTGTATCCGGAGTCTTTGAAGACTTTCCCCTCAACACAAGTTTCTACGAGAAGCGTTTTTTCGCGCCATGGGACTTATTTCTGGCTGAGAACAAGTGGATTGAACAGCGCGCTCTAACAGATTGGCGAAATCATTTTATAAAAGTATATGTGGAAATCCCCGAGGCTGGATTGTTAGAATCGATAACGGCAAGTATTAAGGGCGCACTCAAGTTTGATCCAGAGGATCAGGAAAGAGCTACGAGGTCCAACCAGCAACTGACTCTCTACCCGATGACTCGGTGGCATTTGTATCCGCCACCTGACCCCCGACAAGGTGCTTTTGAACCTATCGTCATGATCAAGTTAATTGGCGCAATAGGAGTATTCGTCTTACTGCTTGCGTGTATCAACTTTATGAATCTCTCAACGGCCCGTGCTGAAAGGCGCGCGAAGGAGGTGGGCATTCGAAAAACAATTGGTTCAATACGAAGTCAGCTAGTCAATCAATTCTTCAGTGAATCATTTCTTGTGGTGCTGTTTGCATTTGCCCTGGCCATCGGACTAACATCATTCTTTTTGCCGACTTTCAATGACATTGCCACGAAGAATATAACGATGCCATGGACCAACGTTTGGTTCTGGTTAGCGGGGTGCGCGTTTATTCTAATCACCAGCCTGTTAGCCGGAAGCTATCCTGCGCTATATCTATCATCCTTTAATCCCATAAAAGCCCTTAAGGGAACATTCAGGGTTGGTAAGTTGGCCACTGTTCCCAGAAAAGTATTGGTAGTCGTTCAGTTTTCGATTTCTGTGATTTTGGTTATGGCGACAATAATTATAAATCAGCAAATACAATTTGGAAAAGCCAGAGTTGTGGGGTACGACAGGGAAGGACTGATCATGGTTCAAAAAAAGTCAGCCGACTTTCATGGCAAGTATGAAGTCTTAAGAAATGAACTGAAAAAATCGGGTGTTGTATCCGAAGTATCAGAATCTATGGGGCCGGTCACGGAAGTAGCTTCAGGAAACAATGGGTGGGATTGGAAGGGTCGTGATCCAAATGTTGATTTTAATTTTGGAACTTTATCGGTGTCCCATCTTCATGGGTCGACCGTTGGATGGCAAGTTATAGCGGGCCGGGATTTTGATCTTGCGGTACCCAGCGATTCCTCGGGCATCATCATTAACGAAGCGGCGCTCAAATTCATGAAACTTGATAATCCGATTGGTGAATCTGTGAGCTGGACGTGGTGGTCAGATAAAAACCGAGTGATGAATTATAAGATCCTGGGAGTAGTAAAAGATATGGTCATGGAATCGCCGTATGCGCCGGTAAAACCAACTATCTTTTATGTTAAAGGAATGAATGGAAATCCCAATTGGATAAACATCCGAATTAATCCCGGCAGCAAAGCCAGCGAAGCACTTACTAAGATTGAATCTGTTTTTAAGAAGGTTATTCCATCTGCGCCATTTGAATATAAGTTTGTGGATGAAGAGTACGATAACAAATTTGGAAAGGAAGAACGTCTCGCAAACCTTGGTTCCATTTTTGCGATCCTGGCGATTTTCATTAGCTGTCTCGGATTGCTTGGTTTAGCATCATTCGTCGCTGAACAGCGCACAAAAGAAATTGGTATCCGCAAAGTTTTAGGTGCGTCGATAGCTAACGTTTGGTCTATGCTTTCCCGTGAATTTGTGCTCTTGGTCGGTATTTCCTGCGCAATAGCCATCCCGTTATCGTACTATCTGCTGAATGGTTGGTTAAAAAAGTTCGACTATCACACAACCATCTCAATTTGGATTCTTCTGGCTACGGTGGCTGGCGCGTTGAGCATTACCATACTTACTGTAAGTTATCAGGCTATTAAGGCAGCGTTGATGAATCCGGTTAATAGCTTGAGATCGGAGTAATGGAGCAACGACTGGGATAACTTAAGGCCTTTTTGCAACAGAGATTCGTCGCCCTTGTTGGTGTTCTTCACCAACAAGCGCACGCACGTTAAGTCGACGAATTCATCTATCGAAAAATTGCGGGGCAGGTTTTCCTGGATTGACATAGCTGAAAACATAGCGATGCCCCCACAATTCACGGGTAACGGGTTATATGTTATCTACGTCTGGCTAACGTAAAAAAAGAAGATTAGGCAAATGCAAAAAATGCAAATCATCAGAATGAAATTCATCCTTTTCGCTTTCTGTAAACCCCTTTTCAAATGTTTATTGTGATCGTTCATATGCAGTGAGTTGTTATTTAAAAGAAAGCTATAACGACGTTGCGACTCAACCAACGGTCGCCTTAACATTGTCAGGAAAACCGGACGAGTATTTTATCTGGAATAATTTTTTCTATCTTAGAGAACGCCGTTGTAAGAAGTAAAGTAGGTTTCCATTCCACCCAAAATTCAAAGTAATGAAATTACCAGGTTCACTTTGGCAACATTGTACAATAGTCACATTATTTTCCATGCTGATCTTTTGTTCTTACGAGGGAATGAGCCAGACAAGAACCGCCGATTCATTAAAAGCATTGTTGCCTGAAAAAACCGGTATCGAAAGAATAGACCTTCTTTATGAACTCGCATATGAATTGGTAGACGTAGACAATGACGCTGCACTTACATTTTCAAGGATAGCGTTTTGCGAAACGTCTTGTGAAGACAGCCTGAGACTAGTAAAGACCGGACGTTTAAAGGCATTGGCGTTGCGAAGACAAAACTTTCTGGACTCCAGCCTCGACTTATCATTACAAGTACTTCCAATTGCGAAAAAATTGTCTTTGGACAGTGATATGAAATCATTATTAAATGGCCTGGGGAATATCTATACTGAGCAGGCACGGTATGATAAAGCCTTAGAATACTACTGGGAATCGGTTGAACTTGTTAAGTGCTATGATGACAAGTTCGACCTCTCCGTTGCCATGAATAACATCGGTATCGTGTATTACAAACTGTTCGACTACGAAAACGCGTTAATCTATTTCAATAAGGCCATTGAGCTTAGGCGACAAACGACAAGAAAATATGACTTCGCTAATTTGCTGATCAATGCAGGGATAGCGAATGCGAACTTGTATAATTATGAGAAGGCATCAAGCCTTGTAAGCGAAGCTCGTTCTTTTTGCGGCAATGATTGTTCGCAGGAAACATTAATGCAAGCTTCTTTTACGTCAGCATTCATAGCGTTTTATAATGATAATTGTTCCACGGCAGAAAAATTGTTTCTTGAATCATTTGGTTTGGCGGTGGACATTGGTGATGAGAGATTTCAGTTTGATAACATCGTACACTTAGCGAACATATACATTATACAAGGTCACTATGAGCTTGCGGAAGATTACCTAAAGATTGCTGACGAAAAGATTCGAGTGGCAGGCACTTCCTATGCCCGGGAATTCAAGGAAATATATGTCCACCTTGCGTCGGTGTACGAAAAACTGCAGAACCATAAAAAGCTGTCATATTATCAAAAACGATACATTGATCTTTCGGAGAGCATCCATAATGAGGAATTAGCGAGCGGCCTAATGAGAATACAGGCTCAGCACATGGAACGGGAACATGGAATTAAATTAAAGGCCCAAAACGATTTGCTTGCCATGAACGAACAAGTATTGCTTCGGCAAAAGTATTTGAACTTTGCCATCGCAGCAGTAGCGCTTTTACTCTTTACAATTGCAGTAATCCTGGTAAAGATCAACAACAAAACAAAAAAGCTTAATCGTTTACTCGATTTAAAAGTTAAAGAGCGAACTCAAGCATTAGAGATCAAACAAACGATGCTGCAGCACGCATGCGAAGAACGTGATGTTATCTTGGATAGAATTATTTCTGAAATAAAAAATGCTCTTGCAACCGTTAAAGGTTTAGGTTCATTGGCTCGGAAGGATACTTCAGAAATTAGTCGTTACCTTGATCACGTTGACAACACGTCAGAAAGGTTCCTGCAAATAGTTGAAAATTTGAATCAACCAAAGCGTGTATCCTGAGCGTTTCTTCAGCCCGATAGAATAAAGGATTGTTAACCATGATGAGTGACTTTGAACAAATAGCAATTCTCAAAAATCAACCGTCACTTTTCCTTGCTTTTTACTTAGCTCAATCTCCTTTGACTTTCCATCAACTGTCACTTTGTATTTTCCAAAAAATGCGGGTGTACTATAAACGCCTTTTTTGTTCGTCGTTCCCTTGGTTTTCGTCCACCAGGTTTTGAAGATAAGGTCTCCATAGGCATTGGCTGCCGGGGTAGGTGACCAGTCGCGGTTATAAATGGATGATACTGGTATACAGTTTGCTCCTTCCCAGAATCCCCACATCAGGATACCTTCCACGGCTGGATGAGCAAAACAAATCCGATAAAAATCAACCAACTCTTTTGCTTTTAGCGCCTCTTCTTCCGGAGTCATCGTGAGAATTTTTTCTACATGATATTTTGATCGTTGTCCAGGTATATTGAATTCAGTGATCTTGATGGGAAGCTTGAAGATTGCAAGTGAATCAAGCGCGCGGCGAAGTTCATTTCGGTCAAAAGTGTCAGAGTGAAGATGGCCCTGCACTCCGATGCCTGCGATTGGTACGCCCTGACTCAATAATTTCCGAATCTGTGCCATGTACTCCGGAAGCTTTTTTCCGGTTAGTATGTCGTAGTCGTTCACATATAATTTCGCTTTAGGGTCACCGTTGTGAGCCCATGCTGCCATATCCTTTGTTATCTCCGGGCCCAATCTTTCTTCATAAAAATTTCCGTGCACCATCTCGTTGTTAAGATCATATTCTGCGAACCGACCCGCATATCGTTTTGTCACCGATTCAGCTCTATGTTGAAGCGTTTTCCGGAGTTCGGCGTCATCCATTTCCATCAACCATGGTTGAACGAATTTGTGGATTCCCCAAAACAAGTTGTGCCCCCGAAGCGGAATATTATGCTTTTCACTCCATGCTAACATGCCATCGACAACGGAATAATCCACCTTACCCTTTTCACGCTCCATGCTTAACCATTTGACTGCGTTCTCTGTAACGGCAGAATTAAAATTCTTGAGAAACTTTTCCTCATACTGATCGCGATCACTGTCGGACATTGAGCCATTAATAAATCCGTTTGCGATTGCACTACCAAACGAAAATTCATGGCGTATTTGTTCTACTGTTACCTGGGCACCCGGTTTTGCCTTTATGACAATTTCACCTTTTCGGTTTTTGGCGATCTCTTCGTCAATACCGGGATACTGTGCGAATGATTGAAATGCTGTCCCATAAAAGAGCAGAATAACTATGGTACAAAAGAGTCGTGTTCGTATGAAGCATTTGCTACCTTTCATATCAATTATTTTAGGAGACCTAAGTTAGTAGATTGAAATCCGAAAGATTTACCTCTCATAAAAACGCCTAATATTTTTGCATCTCCGCCAATAGCTCCTGGTCAGTCAGATAATACTTATCCATAAAATCCTTCCCATTCTTGTAGAATTCGCGACAGCTTGGATCATATCTCACAAAATACGCGTACTGATAAATTTGATTTCCTAACCCATGGTATACCGGCATGAGATCAGTACTTCGTTCGTGTGTCGCTACGAAGTCGTCGTTGGTAAGATACATAAGTCCCCATTTCGCGAAGGCGAAAATATTGAGATCTTCATAGTAAACAATGTGGCCAAGTTCATGCGCGAGTATTCCGACTTGTGCATCAAAAGGAAGTGAACGCAATAAGATCGGGTCGAAATGGGAGTTTTCAGCGTCGTTCAATAAAATATGGTATCGGCGCTGTCCCCAAAAAAGTGATTTAACAACAGGTGTTGCTTCCATTGGCGCACCACCAGGAATAAGTACCATATCAATTGGGACATCTCTTAGCTCGGGGTAGGCTGAGTACGCGATTGCTGCCGCAGTCTCAAATCCTTTTGGCAAGCCTTTGTTGGCTCCGATAATGGCTTTCAGGCTATCAAGATTGTAATTTTTGTTGGCCAACGTATCAGCAAAGACGAAAGGCATAATTTTCGCTTCTTCCTGTTTAGGATCAACATCCTGTAGGGCTATCGTTGCAATAAGCAACAGAAAGAGAATGAAGATGACCAATGATATTTTTCCTATTTGCTTCATCTATGACAATTTAAAGGATAGCCATCAGGGCCGTCACCACAGATCCTTATACGAGGGGCAAAGATTGCGATCAAGTAATCATTTCACAATAAGGACTTCATTCACACTTATCGATTGGCACCGAAATGATGGTCGGCAAATTTGACAAAGTTAGTCCAGTCGTATACCGTAAGGTTATGCTTTCCTTCCCGGTTATGGTATGCCATCGGCGAGATAACAACGGGTGAATTAATGGGTGGTGGTTCAGAAGGAAGCGCAGATTTCAGGTTGTACAACGCATAAACTGGTTCCGCATGTTTTAAAGCTAGAAATGTCCCGGTGGGATCTGCCCAAAGATCTTCAGATGCATTCGTAGCATAGACGGGGCGTGGTGCAATCAATGCTATCAGCATATGTTGATCTACCGGCAAATTATTCTCATTGTTATTGAACTTCTTGTAATTGTTATTGAACCAATGAGGAAATGCTTCATTGATCGCGGAAATTCGCTCACCGAACTGCCGCCGTGCCAAAGCCGCGCCGCTGTTACCAGAGCAATTCGAAACACAAATAGCAAATCGTTGATCCTGTGCAGCGGCCCATAGCGAAGCTTTACCTCCCCGGGAATGACCGACAAGCACTACTTTCTTTGCATCTATTGCCTGATCTCTTTCGAAGTAATCCATAACGCGACTCGCTCCCCATCCCCATGCGGCAATAGCTCGCATACCATTGTCCGCACTGATTTGTTCGGGGTATAATTGCAGCACGCCGTTTACGAATAGTTCTTTATCGTCGGGTGCCAGATCGCTAACATGGAAGGCAGCAATTGCATATCCGCTGTTAATCACTAGTTCGGCGGGCCAGAATTCGCTTTTTATCTCGCGTGAAGCATCCATGTTCTCCTTACCGCGATTATTTATCAACAGAAATGCAGGTACCGGAGCTGCGACATTGTTTGGTATAAAGAGTACCAGATTTATTTTGACAGATTTACCTTTTCGAAAAGCTTCAATAACGACTTCCTTCAAATGAGCTTTCCCCTCCATACTCGATCTATCCTCGTTTGCAACAGTGAATCTCAAACTATCAAACTGCGCTGGTATGGGACCATAAATGTTATCTTCAAAAAGTTTGATTATTTCAGGTCGCCTCAGTCGCTCCCAATCCCTCTTGTTTCGAATGACTTTATTGTTTAAGGCCCGTAGGACCTCAGGCAAATTGTATTTTGGTACTTTGCTCTCATCATAGTTTGGTTGAAATTGCTGCCCACTAGCATCCAAGAATAGCAAGAAAACGAGAGAGGCGAGCAGCGGCTTCATACAATTGTGATTTGCTACTGTTAATGTATTAAAGTTAAGGTGTAACACATAATTATTAGTGGTACTTTATAGGGTCTGTATTATAATAGGGAGGAATAGGGAATAAGGTATGGGTTGGCATAAGGTATAAGGTATAAGGTATAATGGGGCAGCATGAGGCGGATTTGGGAATATAGTAGTTACACAACAATCAAAATGATAGGGTGAAAAATGACTAACGCAGGTGCGGATCTATTTTGTTGGAACAACTCTTGTGACACACTATCATTTATGGCTTGACGTATGGCTAAATCCGTAGCGCAAAAGATGGGAATAAAAGAGGACGCACGGACGATCCTGATTGGTGCGCCCACGGATGTTCTCAAAACAATGGGTCTTGCCAATTTGAATCTGGCATCCCGCCTAAGCGGCGACTTTGACTACATTCATTTTTTTGCAGAAAGTGTCGCGCAACTAACTCGGAAGTTTTCGATTCTTAAATCTCATTTGCGTCCGACGGGAATGCTGTGGATCTCATGGAAAAAAGGAGGAAAATCAGAATTAACGCTCCCAAAGATAATCCATATTGGATATGATCATGGGCTCGTTGAAAGCAAAACATTAAGCGTTGATGCTACGTGGTCTGCGATAAAATTTACGCATCCTAAAAAAGGTAAAGTGTACAATAATAGTTATGGCAAGCTAAAAGACGGGTGATGTTGCAGAGTCCGACACCGATTACCTCGCTTTGAATACATCCAATAGACAAGTGCTCACCTCTTAATAGAAAATCGATAACGTCAAGCCAGCCACCGATTACTTCGATCAAGTGAAGTTTACACGTTCAATTTTCTTATTTAACTAAATTGCTCAGCACGCTAAGTCCGACACCGATCACAGGCTCACCGTACTCTTTCAATTTTCCCCACAAGAAAAATATAAGAGCATGCTCCTACAATGCCTAACGTCCCGATGAAGACTAAAGCTGGCGCAAAATTCCCACCGCTTGCTAGATAGCCTATGGCGATAGGAACCACAATAGAGGCAAGGTTTCCCATAAAATTGAAAATCCCGCCTGTGAGGCCAATGAGATGCTTCGGTGATAACAGCGAAACAAATACCCAGGAGATCAATGCCATCCCTGCTCCGAAAAAAGCAATAGACATAAATGAAATTACCAACGCGGTTTCGTCAACGTAATTTGCACCGACTATGCTGCCTGAAAGAATTAATCCAATTATTATCGGAAACTTTCGGGCCACGCTAACAGATTTGCCTTGGTTGATCATCCGGTCGGATAGAAAACCGGAAAGCAATAGGCCTGCCGTTGCAGACAAGAATGGAATGGAAGCGAGATAACCACTCTTTAGAAAATCGAGACCACGATATTGAACCAGGTATGTAGGAAACCATGTCAGAAAAAACCAAAGGGTTGCGTTAACACAAAATTGGCCGATATACACGCCCCATAGCGTACGACTGCTAAAAACCAACTTCCAATCTTCTTTTCGCCAGGGCGAATCTTTCGCCTGAACCACTTCTTTCTTGAAAACGCCTCCTCCTTTTTCTATGTAATCCAACTCTGCTTTGTTGGCACGTTTGTCGTCGAGTGGGTCCCGATAGAAAATGTACCAGACAACGCCCCATACAAGTCCAATGAGTCCGGTGACAATGAACATACCACGCCAGCCGGCAGCAATCTGCAGTGCTACCAATACCGGTGTCAAAAATGCTAATCCCAGAAATTGACCCGAGACGTACAACGCTATGGCTGATGCACGTTCATGTTCGGGGAACCAACTCGTAACGATGCGATTATTGATAGGATAGGAGGGAGCCTCAAATGCGCCAGTCGCCAACCTGAAAGTAAACAAGCTGGCAAACCCTTTTGCGAACCCTTGCGCTACAGTTGCCAGCGACCATGTCCAAAGACAAAGGCTGTACAGTATTCTCGGACCTATTCGATCGGCAACAAGTCCACCGGGAATTTGAAGGGCAGCATAAGTCCAACCAAAAGCGGAGAACACCAGTCCTAGCTGAACCGAAGACAATTTGAGTTCGTCACCCATACCCGCGGCGGCAACAGACAGGTTACTTCGATCCAGGTAGTTGATCACTACGTTGACAAAAACCAGCGCTAGCATGAAATAGCGAATCCTTGTCTTTTTGCTGTTGGCTTCTTGCATGTCGTTCTGGGTTGGTTTAGGTTCTTAGAATATTCGCGGGTCTTATCTTGCGGTCCATCCGCCATCAACGGTTATCATAGATCCCACCATATAATTTGATGCGTCGCTGGCAAGAAAAATTGCGGCACCCTGAATTTCCTGAAGCTTCCCCCATCGTCCAAGCGCTGTTGCACCAACGACGAATTTCATTCCTTCCTCGGTATCCGCTATAGGAATATTCATTTCAGTGAGAAATGGACCGGGACACAGTGCATTGACATTGATATTGAATGGAGCTAGTTCTAATGCCAAAGCGCGTGTCATCTGTACAACGGCTCCCTTACTGGAAGTGTAGGGTGTCCGGTTTTGCAAGCCTACAAGTCCAAGTGTGCTGGCGAGATTAATAATTTTTCCGCTGCCATTCTTCTTCATGATAGGAGTTACCGCACGCGAGCATAGCCAGGTGCCCGTAACATTAATATTCATCACCTTATTGAAATCTTCCAGCGAAAGCTCATCAATAGGGCCGCGAATATTGATACCTGCACTATTGATAAGGATGTCTAACCTCCCGAATTTTTGCAACGCGGTGGCTACCATAGATTCTGTCTGTTGCTGATCGCTTATGTCAGCACTGAACGATGATGTTTTTACGCCGAAGTCTTCAGCTAAAAACTTCGCAGCCTGTATTCCTTCTTCAGCATTTCGGTTCACCAACATGATCGACGCGCCTGCCGACGCGAGGCCAGCGGCCATTGCAAGTCCCAGCCCCTTCGATCCTCCTGTCACAACGGCGACCTTACCACTTAAATCAAATTGTTTTATTCCCGGCAGTACTTCTCTCGGCATATTAGTTAGTAGTTTGTTTTTCAGAATGATTGAAACAAGAATGGTAGGTATTTAAATTAGTTTAAGTTTCTCTTCGCTGAAGCGCAAAGACTGAAGGATGTTGTCCTCTTCGACACCAAGCCGGTCCTCAACACTTAATTGCGATACTCTCGGCAATGCAGATCCATATTTATTGCCCTTCACCATGCGCAATGTTCTTGCAAGATCGCTTCCCGATACTCCATCAAATACTTTCCAAAAGTCCTCTCGAAAGCATGGTATCTCCAACGGATCTCTCGTTATCATTTCAAGGTTAAAGGTGACGTTGGGGTTGTGCTGCTTACAAAGTGCAACAATCCTCGGTAAATCCAGGAATCCTTTTCCCAGTGGCACTTCAGATAATAGAAATCCGTCAGCGTATTCCTCGACGCCCATGTCTTTAACATGTGTACTAAAGATGAAAGGAACAAGAGTCTCAACAACTTCCATCGGGTCCTCTATCAACGCAATACTGTTTCCGAAATCTAACGTTACGCCTACCCATTCACTACTGAGTTGCTTCAATGCATGAGCCAGCTCGTCTGCCCGCCAGTCTTTGTGATTTTCCACTGCTAATTTGGCCTTATGCTTGCGAAGGATGGGCTCAGCTAATCTTAAAGATTCCATCGCCTTTGACTTAAATGCAGCAACTTCCTCTGCGGAGTGGAATGCTTCGTATCGTCTGCCTGCCGAGGTAACCGTTCGCAGGATGGTAGCGCCGGCCTCTTTTGCCTGCACTACTTCATTTTCAAAGCGTGCAACATCCTCTGCGTTTGAAGGTACGCCGATTGATCCTTCGAGATAAAGCCCGAGTTTCTCCCGCCTGTCGCGCATCTTTTTGGAAAAGTCGCCGGTCCAGTTCCTGACTCCCACCTGCAGTCCACCGGCACCAATGCTATGGCAGTGTTCAAGCAACTGTATAGCGTTTTCAAACCCCGGATATTTCTTGCTTTCAATTTTCGGATTCCAGCGTGTAGCGTAAGAGTGGACAACAATGCCCATTCGTACTTCTTTTAAGAAATCAGGTAACTCCAGAAACGGGATGGCCATTGCGCTCAATCCTTTTGCTGTTGTTTCAGACAAGAATTCTCGACGGTTCATGGGCTTCTTTTAAAATTATGGTGACTGAGTAGATTTTGTCTTTTTGATATGTTCGTCAAGTTCCTTTGCCGTCCAGGGAACGACCCGCCCCTGCGACATCACCCGTGTCATCCCTACAGTACGTCTGCTGATGGGTTTCGCGGCATTTCCCCATTCATTTCGAATATAAGTTAAAATGGAAGATATGGATGCATCATCAAGCGTAGAATGTGCAGGCATGACTGTAAGTATTTCAGGAGCATCGTATTGCTTGCCGCTTACCTCAATCGGCCCCTCAATGCCATGCAGTACTATCAGTGAAAGCCTTTTCTCATCACCCAATACCCAATCTGACCCAGTTAGTGGAGGTGCAAAACGTGCCAGTCCTTGGCCGTCCGTGCCGTGGCAACCCGCACAAGTGGTAAGATAGAGCTGACGACCTGCCGCAAATTGTGCCTGCTCGTTTTTACTTAATTTTACAAGCGGAGCAATACTTGCTGTATCCGCAGCGTGGCCAGGCCATTCGAATATTGCGGATATCATTTTCAGTTGAGAGTTATCTAAACTGCCGTTGTTTGAGCTTAAAAATTTCGGTGCTTGTCTCAATGGGATAGGCTTTATTTTGGTTCGCGCCTGAACTGCCAGTGCTGTGACGACGGCTTTATCTTTCCAATCGGAACCTTTTGTCCCAACCAATTCCAGGAGTGATGCCAGTTCTTCAGAATCTCTTTTTTTCAGGATTGCCGTTGCCAGCATTTCGATAAATATTTCATGCGCTGGTTGTTTACGGTTCCATTCAGGAGAATTAAAAATGCGGCGCAGGAAAGAATACTCTTGATTCTCGAGACTGCTCATTACAGCATCCCGTACCAAGGCCGAAGTGTCATATTTCAATGCAATGCCTCCCAATATTCCATGTGCTACATTGCGATCCAGCGCATAGGCAGAGAGTGATATTTGTAGAACTTCTTCGATCGGAGCTCGTTGCCATTGCGCTGTTAGTTCTTTTCCAAGTTTAATTTGAATTACAGGATTTTTCAGAGCTTCTCTCTCGAGCAGTCGGATTGCAGCAGAACGAACGAGGCTATTACCATCTTTCAGAACATTGAACAACATTTGCGGATTTGTCAGCTCAAGGCCTTCAAGTGTCCAAAGGGCGTGAAACCGCGCAAGGTGATTTTCAGCTTTGAGGGCGGTTTCTTCCAGTGACTGTTGAATATTTTTATTGCCCGATTGGACAAGCAACCGTTGGGCTACATCCCTGTACCATCCATCCGGATGTGATAACATCTTTATGAGTTCTTCAGGCGTAGCGTCGGAAAGTTTTTTAACCGCTGATTGGTTCCAATTCTCAGGCACAATTCGCCAGATACGACCGCGGTTAATTGGTTTAACCAGCTTCCGCGCCAGCGTTTGTTCACGCAGGTAAGGTGTGACATAAAGGCCGTGTTGAACAAGGCCTCTATACATATCTGCGAGATAAAGTGCACCGTCTGGACCGGAGGTTAGAAACACTGGTCTAAATCTCTCATCAGTTGATGCGAGAAATTCTTTTCCAGGATGGGGATCATAAGCCTTCAACAGGATACCATCAGCTTCAACAATATTTCTCTTTACCAAATTGCCCGAAGGCTCACAAACGAAAACATTTCCATAGTACGCATCAGGCAACGCCGTGCCCCGATAATAGAATGGCGAGCATGCAGCTGTAAATTCTAGCAGACTTCCTTTTTCATCTAATGTTCCAGGTACATACCCCCGGTTTACTGCGGGATTTGGTCGAATTGGATATATCCGCCTGTCTATCGTTAGTCCGTGATCTATCCCAGTCGTTGGTTTGTGGTTTTTGTTGCGTGACAGGTAATTTGGAGGCACAAGGTCACCATGTAACTGCGACCAATTGTAATTATAGATTAACCTTCCCTGATCGTCATGGCTTAATCCCCACTGACCTCTGAACTCAGTGCTGTCGCGAATCCATTTTCCTTGCGTTAGTCGATATCGGAAAACAGATTTTGCATTGTAATACCAGTTATCAATTCCCCGCCAAAGTCCGTTGCCCGAATGTTCCGGACTTGGGTTTCCTGCATAGGCTGTATCAAGGAGCGTTTTCGTGTCAGCTTTTCCATCATCGTCCAGGTCTTGCGTTAACCACAACGACATATTTTCAACAATCAATGCGCCACCGGCAACTAAAGCGATTGCGCGGGGCATGATAAGACTGTCAATGTATATTTTGCTGGAGTCCATCCTTCCGTCCCCATCAAAATCTTCGAGAATGGAGATACGGCCAACGCGTTCGTTTTCTCCCTTGCCGTCAATGTCAGGCATAAATCCGCGCATTTCTACCACCCACAATTTCCCGTCAGGATCAAAGGTCATGACGACAGGATCCTGAACCATGGGTTCAGCGGCTACCAACTGAATTTGCAATCCATCTTCAAGCTGAAATGTTGCAAGTTCCTCTTCTGGAGTTTTTTCGGGAGATGGCCCTTCCCCACCGGTTTGATCTCTGTCACATCCAAATGATACTAATCCGATCACTGCAAGCGTCAACGAATAGGAAAGCTGTGAAGCAATCCGAACGCACAGGGCTCCGAATAAACCTTTACTTCTTTTCAAGATTGGCCTTAAACTTTATTAGGATCTGGATGTACCCATGGGGTTCGATAAGGCCGTTTAAGGAGCGCGTTGGCTTCTGCATCCCCCACAATCTCGCGCTTCTTCGGGTCGTAAACAATGGGGCGTCCTGTCTGCATTGAGATGTTAGCCAATATGCAAGCGGCGGTTGAAATGTGACCTTCTTCTATGTCAGCAACTGGACGGCTATTCTTTTCGATAGCATTTAGAAAATCAAGCATATGTAACCTTGTGGCTGGAGCTGCATTGAGTTCGATGCGTTCTTCGGTCACATCTTCCGGGTATTTTTCTTTTTCGTAAACTACGTCCTTATGAATCTTGCTGGCATCTTTATCCAAGGGGATAAAATCGTATTGCATCGTGCTTGCTACCAGGGTTCCTTTGTCGCCATAAAGCGTGAATGACCAGGGATATTCCGGATTATCGGGAGTCCCCCAAGTGCGATGCTGCCATACGCAGTTAACTTCAGGATATTCGAAGACGGCGATTTGCGTATCAGAAATGTTGGACTTGGCTTCTTTCTGAACATATATTCCACCGTTGGATGTAATGCGTGTAGGCCAGCCGAGTTTCAGCATCCATCTGACGGTATCCAACATGTGTACGCACATATCACCGGTGATGCCGTTGCCGTATTCCATAAACGCCCTCCACCACCTGATGTGCGGAAGACCATCGTAAGGACGGAGAGGGGCCGGGCCAGTCCACATCTCGTAATCGAGAAAATCTGGCACAGGTTCAACAGGAGGGTTGGCGCCATTTCTCATATGGAAATAACAGCACATTTCTACATGTGACACTTTCCCCAATAATCCAGCGTCGACGATGTTTTTCTTGGCCTCAATGAGGTGAGGAGTACTTTTACGTTGCGTGCCGACCTGTACAACCTTATTGTATTTGCGAGCAGCTGCCACCATTGCTTCTCCCTCTACAACGTCAACGCTGATGGGTTTCTGTACGTAAACATGCGCTCCTGCTTTAAGAGCATCAATGGTTTGTAAGGCATGCCAGTGGTCGGGAGTGCCAATGAGTACAATGTCCAGCTTATTTTCTGCCAGGAGTTTTCGATAGTCACCATATAATTTGGGCTTCTTTCCCGATTTCTGTCGCTTGCTCACAAGATCTGCTGCAGCTGCAAGGATATTTTTATCAACATCGCACAACGCGATTACCTCTACCGGAGCCACCTGAATCAACCGGAACAAATCATTTTTTCCATACCATCCGGTTCCGATCAATGCAACTCTGAGTGGCTTAGCCTGACCTGGTCTGTCCATAGCTTGTGTTCCAAGTGCAGATAATGCCAGCGATGCAGTTGCACCTTTAATGAAGTGTCTGCGGTTAATTGAGAAATTTTCCATCGTGTCTATTGTAGTTTGAAGTGTAGCGAGACTAAAATAGACGATATAAAATTCATGGACAATACATCATCAATAGCTTAGGCAATTTGGTGGCGCAAATACGCCTAAGGGCTATCTGGATTATGATTGGCGAAATAAGTTGACGAAAAACAAATCGAATTTGATAGCACCGAAAGCCATAAAAAATTATTTTTAAAACAGCGTTGCTGAGGAAAGAGAAATTTCTAACGGGCTTTTTTCGTCTTTACAGGCCTTTCAAGTTCAACGTCTTTCGACGGTTTGTCTATTCGCAGTCCTTGAAATACTGGATGACGTATACTTCCGTCATCAGTAATTTCAGTGTATTTCACATTGCAGACAAGTTCGGGCTCCACCCAGGTAATATCTGGAGTTTGTTTAATGGGCACGTCAAGGGGTGAAGTCTTCCGAATTAACTTTTTCAATTTTGTGTGTAATTCTTTCAGGCTTTTATCTGTGAAGCCAGTTCCTACATTTCCCACTGAAACCAACTTTCCTCTTTTCTTAACGGCCAGGATAAGCGATCCAAATGAGCTTCGTGATCCTTTTGGTTCAGTAAATCCAACGATGATAGCTTCCTGCGATTGTACATTCTTTATCTTGAGCCAATCGGATGTTCTTTTCCCGATATAATATTTGCTGTTCTTTCGCTTAGCAATCATTCCTTCAAGATTCATTTTTCTCATTTCTTGAAATAATGCTTTGCCCTCGGTATCGACATGGTCGCAATACAAAATGACTTCCGATTTTGGCAGTAACTTTTTAAGGATTTCTTTCCTCTCTAAAACAGGTAAGTTCGTGATATCCTTTCCATCGAGGTAGAGAATGTCGAACACGTAGTACTGGATAGTGAATTTGTCGTTGCTTCTATAATTTTGGAGTTTTTGAAAATTTGGCTTCCCTTTTTCATCGAACACAACGATTTCCCCGTCGATCACTGCCTTCTTTTTAATTTTCTTTAAGGAGTCAAAAACTTTAGGATAGGCTTTGTCGAACGTTAGTCCGTTTCTTGAATATAATCTGTTATTGTCTCCGTTAACCTCGGCTATTGCGCGGTATCCGTCCCATTTTATTTCGAATATCCAGTCTTTGCTATCGAACGCAGCAAGATCCGAGAGTTGAGCTTTCATTGGCTCGATAAAAGAGGCAAGCTTCCGGCTACCTTCAATACGTACATATTTCATATCGGAAAATAATAAAAAACCCCGCATGGCGGGGTTGATTTTTATCGTAACAGATTAGTAATTAATAAACCATCAATTTGTCGTTGCCGATGTCTGGCGTCCTAACGATCATCATTCCTTTAAAGCGATCATTAACGTAATGCTGAAGATCTTCCGGATCGATGAACTTAGTGAGATCAAACTGGGAAT
>JAEZBX010000273.1 GCA_023412765.1 Bacteroidota bacterium | reverse complement strand
AGACACCACCTTTCCCGGAATACACCAGTGGTCACAGCGTAATTTCCGGAGCTGCTGCAACAACGCTTACAAGTCTTTTTGGTGAGAATTTTTCATTCGTCGATTCAACTGAGGTTGAATTTGGCTTAACGTCTCGTTCATTCAACTCTTTTGAAGAAGCCTGCAACGAGGCGGCTATTAGCAGAATGTATGGTGGAATTCACTATCGCCCTGCATGCGACCAGGGATTAATCGAAGGGAAGGCCTTAGGCAACTATATTCTCTCGAAAGTCAAGACACGAAGAGAAGAGGTGATAGCATCCACAGACTGATCAAAACCAGTCAGGTCGGCGATAGCTGCTATTGCGTACAGAAAGACAATCAAGGCAACGCTGAGGGTATCTTTGAAAATCTCTGTTGTCGTAAACGCAATTCGTTACCGATAATTCAAACGGCAAATCTGATTTTAACAAGAAGCGACGCGTAAAAGTCTGGTTGCAAGCCTGGAAATATCCATAGACTTTTTCATCCGAATCATCTATGTTTCTGATGTTTCCTGTTATTTCAGCAGGTGGCGTATCGAAGATTGACCCAACCTGGTTTGCCAGGATATCCACTTTTCTCCAATAGTCATATGCTTCAGCCGTCAAAGAAGATTGATATATTGTGAAGTAATGTCTTTCAAGGAAAGACCAATCAATGATCCGAGAAGCAACAAGTAAATTATCTATGGATTCCGCTTTTATTTCATCTCCATCAATCAAAGTGATTCTCTGAGGATCCGCATTTTGTGCTACAAAACAAGATGGAGGCACAGAAGAAAATGGGTCGGGAAAATCGGTAGGTGTTAACAAGTACACTTCTTCAACATTCAACTTTACAAATTTGGACCCTATCTCGGGCAGTGTGGTACTCACATTTAGCTTAAGGAATGGTTGCCTTGTTACAGTCCCCTCCAAATCGGTGACCTCCTCATTCTGGATCTCGTATGAGGAAGTAAGTTCCCCTGCAGACTCAGGTATTCGTTCTGGAGCTGATTCATAATATCCACCTTCAGGCATATATACTCTAATGAAATAACTACTGCCTGGAGTTCCTGTAAATCCATTGAGCAAAAAGACCCCTTCATTAAACGGGTCAGGTTCGAATTCATATGCATTACCATGCTCATCGAAAAGTTGAACTACAGCATCAGACACAGGATGTGGCAATCGTTCTTTTTCAGACGTTCGCCCGATCTGTACGTAGTTCTGGTCGGCGAGCGTGCTAATTTGCCCCGAGATCACAATACGACCACCAAGGTTTTCTGTTGGAATATCGATGGGAGATAGACAACCGCTTAGCAGGATTACCCATACCAGCCTCGCGCAGTATTTAAATATCTTTTTATTTGTTGATAGGCCGGGTCGCATTTCAAAATTTGAAATTATAGGTTAATGAAGGTAGTACGGCACCCAAAACAGACAACTTATAAGATTTTGGAATAAAATAATTGTTAGCTGGTCGCTGATAAAAAACAGAATAGGCGTTGTCTCTGCCGAAAAGATTGTACGCGGAAAAAACGAGTGAATCGTCAATTTTATTGATGATATTCCCTATGGTAAATGACAAATCTACTCTTAGGTAATCCGGAATGCGATACTTGTTGCGCTCTGAGTAGATCGGCACTACCGTACCACCAACAATGTAACTGCTTTCAATTGCTGTCAACGGCCTTCCAGTGCTATAGGAAATTATAAATGAAAAAGCACCCTGTCCGCGCAGCTTTCGGTCGACCACAAGGTTAAAATTATGAGGCTTATTGTAGTTTGAAGGATACCATTGACCGTCATTTATGGCTTCTGATCCATTCTCAGCATTAACCTGTAACTCCGTCTGCGAATATGTATATGAAATCCAACCTGTCCATATTCCCTTCATTTTCCTCACATAAATTTCGCCACCATAAGCTCTTCCAGAACCAGTCAATAATTCGGTCTCCAGGTGATTATTCAGAAATAGTGTAGGGAAATCTTTGTATTCGACAAGATTGTTCATTTTCTTATAAAAGAATTCAACGGAAGTCTCCCAGGTATTGTCTTTCAAATTCACGAAATAACCAATGGAATAGTTGTCAGCAATTTGAGGTGGCAGGTATTCGTTGCTGACTTGCCATAAATCAATCGGTGTTGGTGAGGTTGTATTGGAAATCAAATGGATGTATTGACGCATCCGGTTGTAGCTAAGCTTAACGGATTGGGTAGGCGTCACACTTATTCGTGCTGATATGCGGGGTTCAAATCCACCAAAATCTTTAATTTTTTTTAGTCTAGAGTAGTAGGAAGTGTCTGAGATTGTTGACACCGTTCTGGGCATCCCGGGAAAATAACTGAAGATAGTATCTTCGCCAAGATGCATATAATGTGAGTATCTCAAACCAAGTGAAAAGGCAATGTTTTCGGATACCGAAAAATCATCATTTAGAAAAAGTGAAAACTCAGCTCCGTTGTTTTTTTCAACGGACTTTCGCTCAATATTTGGATTTCCACGGTAGCCCCTACGTTGTTCAGCCTCTGGAAAATATCCAACAGCAGACACTCCAGCCACCACGTTGTGTTTTTCTTTTGTGTAGCTGACTGTTTCACCAAATTGTAAATAGTTAAGTGCATTGGTCACTTCGGATGCCTCGGCACCTGATGGATCAATTAACGTGCTTTCGAAGTGGCCATAGGAAATTGACAGAGTGGGAGAGGCGTTACGGTTTGCCAATGACTGCCATCTTGCATTTCCCAGGTAGTTGTTCCAGGAATAACCGAATTGATCGGAGAATCGGAATTCATCCGCTGTTGAATAGAAAGTTAAATCGATAGTGCTGTTCGGTGAAAACCGGTGACTCCATCCTGCAAAAGCATCGTAAAAGGAAAGTTTACTGCGCTTTATATTTGGGTCGGAAGCCATTTTCAAGGCCCAATTTGCATGCGATAATCTACCTGCAAGCAGCAGAGAGCTCTTTCCTGGCTTTATGGGTCCTTCCGCAGAAAATCTACTTGTAATTGGACCGATTCCTCCCTGGTAGCGCCATTTCTCGAAGTCTCCCCGTCTGGTAGTAATCTCTAAGACCGATGAGGCCCGACCACCGAAATGTGCAGGGACATTACCCTTGTATAAACCGAAATCCTTCACAATATCCTGGTTGAAGGCAGATACAAATCCAAGAGCATGAGAAGTATTAAATAATGGCACATCATTTAGAAGAACCAGATTTTGATCCGCGCGACCGCCTCTAACGTTAAAACCCGCAGAGCCTTCGCCAACGCTGCTCACACCAGGAAGAAGTTGCAGACTTTTCAAAATATCAACCTCACCCATGAAGGTTGGAAGTGTTTTTATCTCACGCACATTCAACTTCGTAAGACCAGGGAGGGCCTGCTTAACATTGCTGTCAATTGGACGGGATGATATGACGACTTCCTGCAACCCTGTGGTGCCTTCTTCCATTTCCACATTGAACAACCCAGCGGAAAGAATTCTTAATCGCAGGTGCACGGTCTTCATACCAACATATCTAATTGTAATGCGGTAACGGCCTGGTGGCAGCTCGAGGGCATATCGACCGGCCTGGTCGGAGTAGTCGAAATACTTAAATGTTTCAGCGGATATAGTTGCCCCGGATATAGGTTCGCCCGTACCCTTTTGCGTTATCTTACCGGTTACGATAATATTTTGTTTTGGAACCAGATCGGCTGAATCACCAATTACCTGCCATGGGACATCCCAATCATCCTGTGCCAGCAAAGGGAAAGAGGAGAAGAGAGAAAATGTAAAGAAGAATATCTTTAGTAGAGATCTTACCATGCATTACATTTAGTTGCTACACATAGACACGGAAAGACCATTTGCCGTTGGAATTTGCGATAATCTTACCTTGTTCTCCCATTTAGATACTAATTACGAGTACGATGGTGATAAAACAAATTGAAGCGCAAGTTTTCCCCTTCCGAATCTCAAGCTTTCTTCGAGTTTTCTTTCTACATCAAATGTTTACTTTAGCGTTACGCAATCGGTAGAAGTTAATATCTTGTCACAAACCAAACGCACTCTATGTCACCTTACGTTGCAGAATTTTTCGGCACCATGATCCTGATTCTATTGGGGAATGGTGTCGTCGCTGGTGTTCTTCTGAAAAAATCAAAAGCAGAAAATGCCGGATGGCTTACCATAGTTTTAGGATGGGGCCTCGCCGTTACCCTCGCCATATATGCTGTCGGTCGAATTAGCGGCGCTCATATCAATCCGGCTATCACCGTCGGATTATGGGCCGCTGGAGATTTCTCAGGAGATCTCGTCTTTGGTTACATAGTGGCACAAATGGCAGGTGCGTTTGTGGGAGCCATCCTTGTCTGGCTACACTATTTTCCCCATTGGAAAGAAACCGATGATCCTGGCTTGAAGCTCGCTACATTTAGCTGCGCACCTGCAATTCGTACATCGATTCCCAACCTTATAAGCGAAATCATTGGAACAGCTGTACTTGTAACAGGGGCATTGTTCATCGGCGCCAATAAATTTGCAGACGGCCTTAACCCAATTGTGGTAGGAGCTCTGGTGGCATCAATTGGTCTAAGCCTCGGGGGACCCACAGGTTTTGCCATAAACCCTGCACGCGATCTGGGTCCACGCATCGCACACGCCGTGTTACCTATTCCTGGTAAAGGAGGATCCGACTGGGGCTATGGTTGGATACCAGTAGTCGGACCGTTACTCGGCGCATTTCTCGGCGCAGGGGTCTACCGACTCGTCTTCAGCTAACTAAATCAGCTGACAGCTATCAGCTATCAGCTAACAGCCCCACACCTAATTTCTTGTGTGCTCCTCACCGAACACCCGAACCTAACATCACACACATGCACACTATAACCTTCGCACCAACTTCAACACCTCAAACACCTCAACACCTAAACACTTAAACACTTAAACACTTAAACACCCAATGAAGTACATCATCGCACTCGACCAGGGAACAACAAGCTCACGAGCCGTGCTCTTTAGTGAGGATGGACAGATAAAAGGTATTTCACAACAGGAATTCAGACAGATATTTCCTCATCCGGGCTGGGTTGAACACGATGCAATGGAGATTTTGTCTACTCAGATGGGAGTGCTTGACAAACTCATCAGAGAAAATAACGTGAGTGCTTCATCCATAGCAGCGATTGGCATTACCAATCAACGTGAAACGGCAGTGGTTTGGGACCGCACTACCGGACAACCGGTTTACAACGCGATCGTCTGGCAAGACAAACGAACTGCATCAATATGTGAGGACTTAAAGAAAAAAGGTCTTGAAGATTATGTGAAGCAACACACCGGACTGGTAATTGACTCTTATTTTTCTGCAACAAAAGTTAAGTGGATAATGGATAACGTGCCGCAAGCCAGGGAAAAGGCGAAGCGCGGCGAACTAGCCTTCGGTACGATTGACACATGGTTAATTTGGAACATGACCAAGGGTAAAAGCCATGTAACTGATTACA
This sequence comes from Bacteroidota bacterium, assembly GCA_023412765.1. GTDB lineage: Bacteria > Bacteroidota > Bacteroidia > Cytophagales > Cyclobacteriaceae > Chryseolinea. The sequence continues at coordinate 16,474 of JAEZBX010000273.1, read as the reverse complement.
CCAATGCATCGCGGACGATGTTGTATGATATCAAAAAACTTGCGTGGGACAAGAAACTGTTGGGCGAACTTGATGTTGCCGAATCAATGCTTCCCGAGGTAAAACCTTCCGCATCTCATTTTGGAAATTATAGTTTGAACGGAACTGAAATTCCAATTGCAGGCATTGCAGGTGACCAGCAAGCCGCACTTTTCGGGCAAGCGTGCTTCGAACCAGGGATGGCGAAAAATACCTATGGAACCGGATGCTTTATGCTGATGAATACGGGCTCCAATATTCAGTTTTCAAAAAACGGTTTGATCACGACAATAGCCTGGGGGTTAGACAATAAAGTTGAATATGCGTTGGAGGGAAGCGTGTTCATCGCTGGGGCTGCTGTGCAGTGGCTAAGAGATAGTTTGCACCTGATCGATCAGTCGAAAGACTCAGAATATTTTGCTGCTAAGGCTCTGGGATCAAATGAAGTTTATGTTGTACCGGCATTTGCAGGCTTGGGTGCTCCCTATTGGGACATGTATGCGCGCGGAGCTATTTTCGGATTGACACGTGATACCGGTAAGGATCATATAATAAAAGCTACTCTCGAGTCCCTTGCTTATCAAACAAAAGATATCTTAAATGCGATGGAGGAAGATGCAGGCATTCGACTTGCCATGCTAAAGGTTGATGGAGGTGCGAGCGCAAATAATATTCTGATGCAATTTCAAGCTGATATTCTGAATACTCCGGTTGAGCGACCTGAAGTGATCGAATCAACTGCAATGGGCGCAGCTTACCTTGCCGGTATTCAAATCGGACTATGGAAAAAAGAAGACATTATCAAAAACAGAAAAATACAAAAGACCTTTATGCCGTCGATGGACGATAACAATCGGAATAGGCTTTACAAAGGATGGCAAAAAGCTGTGAAGAGATCCATGCAGTGGATAGATTCAGTATAATTGCAGAGATTTTAAGAAAACACAATCGCCGTTTTGATGTTGATGGAAAAGCACTTCATCTTTATAAAATCATTGGTCCGGACTTGTTGTAAAACATAAAGTTTTCATGATTAAATTTTCTTTGGCGGATCGTCCTGGTATAATTCACAAACTAATTTCAGAGCGGTATGACTTGCTTGTGATTGGTGGGGGGATCACTGGCGCAGGTATTGCCCTCGACGCTGCATCTCGCGGGATGAAAACCGCCTTGGTTGAGAAGAACGACTTTGCGTATGGCACAAGCAGCCGGTCGACAAAACTTATTCACGGGGGACTTCGATATCTTAAACAACTCGAATTTGGTCTTGTAAAGGAGGTAGGGAGTGAAAGAGCGATCGTCCATAAGCTTGCTCCTCATTTGGTAGTACCGGAAAAAATGTTGCTTCCATTATCCGAGAAGCGAGGGTTGGGATACCTCTTGACTTCTGTTGGATTGAAGATTTACGATTGGCTGGCAGGCGTTAAGGCAGAAGATCAACGCCGGATGCTTACGAAACAGCAAACCCTTAAGTATGAGCCTCTATTGCGGAAAGATGATGTGAAGGGAGGGGCGATCTATGCTGAATATAGAACCGATGATTCGCGCCTCACACTCGAGATCGCGAAGACTGCGTTAGCCAATGGCGCAGACCTTCTCAGTTACTGCAAGGCCGAGGATTTCATTTACGAGAACGATAAGATATCCGGATTACGTGTAGCCGATCAGTTATCATTCAGAAAATTTGAAATTCGTGGGAAGGTGGTAGTGAATGCCGCTGGGCCCTGGGTTGACGAACTGCGGGAAGTTAATAAATCGAATGAGGGAAAACATCTACATCTAACAAAAGGTGTGCACGTCGTGGTGCCACATTCGAAGTTTCCCGTCAGGCAGGCTATCTATTTTAGCGTCGACGATGGTCGAATGATCTTTGCTATTCCAAGGGGGAGGTCAACATACATCGGCACTACCGACACATCTTATACTGGTAATAAAGATGCAGTCTTTACCACCAAAGAGGATGCAACGTACCTGATACAGGCCGTAAATTTAAATTTTCCATCAGTGTCATTGCAGCTTTCCGATCTTGAATCCAGCTGGGCAGGATTGAGACCGCTTATTTTTGAAGAAGGAAAATCTGCGTCTGAACTTTCCCGAAAGGACGAAATTTTTGAATCAGCCACAGGTTTGATTTCCATTGCTGGTGGCAAATTAACTGGCTATCGAAAGATGGCTGAGCGAGTTGTGAACCTTGTCGTTAAGAAACATTTCGATGACAAACTCCTTAGCGAATGTAAGACCGATGAAATACGACTTTCGGGGAGTAATTTCAATTCGGTAAAAGAGGTCGACAAATTCAAGACAAGTGTTGCGGAAAAATTGAAAGATTTTGGCTTGCCTGCCTACTTCCCGCAGTACCTGGTAGAGAACTATGGACAACAGGTAGTTTTGATTTTTGATTTATGGTCTGACAGAAATGTGGATGAAGATCCAGATCTTTCTTTGCTCAAAGCCGAACTTGCTTTTAGCGTGAAGTATGAAATGGTATGCTCACTAACTGATTTTTTTACCCGACGGACAGGGCTCATTAATTTTAACATCGATAGGGTGGTAAAATGGAAAGCGCAAATCGCCGATTATTGTAAAGTCCTTCTCCAATGGGACGACCAAAAGGCCAGGGAAGATCTATCCCTTTTGAACGACCTCATCAGATCCATCACCAGCTTTCGATCTTAGCTTAAAATGCTTTCAGCGGCGCATTGATTTCAATGGAAGACTATTATCTTACCAAATAAATCGATTGCGTTAACTAAGAATATGACTGACAAACAGCGAACAAAAAATGACGAATTGTGGGGGATCGACCTGGGAGGGACGAAGATTGAAGGTGTTATTTTAGGCAAGCAGGATCAAGCCAATGTCCTGTTCAGAAACCGTGTTGCTACTGAGGCTGACCAGGGCTACACGCACATTCTGGAGCAGGTGGGAAAACTAGTTGATATGATGGCATCTTCGTCCGGGTATAAACCGGATCGGATCGGCTTTAGCACTCCGGGCGTCCTGGACCCTAAGCTGGGAACCATGAAAAACTGCAACACCGTGGCGATGAACGGACAGCGGATGAAGGAGGATCTCGAGCGCGTTCTGGGTCTTCAGGTCGAGCTGGCAAATGATGCCGATTGCTTCGCGCTTGCTGAAGCAAGATATGGTGTCGTGCAGGAACGGTTTCCAAATGCTCGCGTTGTATTTGGAGTCATACTCGGAACTGGGGTTGGCGGTGGCATAGCAATTGACGGACGCGCTATCGTAGGGCTGCAAGGCATAGCAGGCGAGTGGGGACACAATTTTCTGGATGAATCCGGAGGCCCTTGTTACTGCGGAAAAACCGGCTGCGTGGAGAACGTGATCTCAGGACCGGCGTTGGAAAAATACTATTTCAATGAGACGGGCAACAGGAAGCCTCTTAAAGATATTGTTGCATTGGCGGAATCTAAAGTTGATCCGACAGCACAACGTACCATGCTTAGACTTATAGAATTCTATGGAAAGGCATTGAGCGTCGTCATAAATATTTTGGACCCTGATGTTGTGGTTATTGGGGGCGGCGTAGGGAACATTGATCTCCTTTATGATCGGGGGCGTGACGCCGTGCGCAAATACGTTTTTAATAACCGCCTGGACACGCCGATTGTTAAACCTTCGCTGGGAGATAGTGCTGGCGTTTTTGGCGCTGCCGTTCTCGTGTCAGACCCTTGAGACATGGATAATAAGGTTATACCTGTGTTACGTATTTTTAATTACGAGAAGGCTAAGGAATTTTATATCGACTGGCTTGGCTTCTCGATTGATTGGGAGCATGCATTCGGACCAGATTCACCTTTATATCTACAAATTTCCCGGGAGCACATCACCCTCCATCTATCTGAGCATCACGGAGATGCTAGCCCAGGTGCTAAAGTATTCATTGAATTTGAGAATATTGCAGCGTACCATCATGATTTGACCGCGAAGAATTATAAATTTAGCAAACCTGGATTAGAAAAAGCGCCATGGAATGCCATCTGCATGGAAGTCATCGACCCCTTCGGAAACAAACTTCTCTTCAGCGAGCGCCAACACTGAGACACCTAAACACTTAAACACTTAAACACCCTCAAGAAATGAAGCGCATTGCCATCCTTGGCCCCATACCCCGAGATCATATAGTCACCCACCAGGGTGATCTCATTCAAAAATGGGGATGCGTAACTCACCCCGTGATAGCACTGTCGACGATGACTGGAAATAATCTTGAAATAATTCCGGTCTCGCACGTGCGCCAGGTTGACCTTGACAATGTGAGGGAAGTATTTCAAGGTTATCCTGGTATCAACCTCAAGCATATCACATCAAAAAATGATCAGGGCGATATCATCAGCCTAAGGTTCGTTGACATGAATAACAGGCTTGAACGTCAGACGGGCTTTATGGATCCGATTTTACCCGATGATATCAAAGGTATCCTCGACTGCGAGGTGTTTGTCTTTATTCCTATCAGCGATTACGAAATATCATTGGAGACATTACAGTATATCAAAGCCAATAGCAAAGGAATTGTTGTTTTTGATGCCCATGGTCCCACAACGGCATGCCTATACACAGGTGAAAGACAACGTAAATTCTGGATCGACCGCGATCAGTGGCTTCCTTACATCGACGTATTGAAAATGAACCAGGAGGAAGCAAATGCATCATGGTTCAAGAAAGAATATGAGACACGCGATTTTTCTGAATCACCAGAAGTTGATCGCGAGGATCTCCGGGCCTTTGCCGAACATTGTCTTGGCATGGGAGTAAAATGCTTATATATCACTGTCGATTCAAGAGGATGTTTGACATACTTTAAAGAGAAAGGCAAAATCAGGGAAGAGCTGGTACCGGCCGTGAAGGTTTCGCACGTGATTGATACTACCGGGTGTGGCGATTCTTTTGCCGGCGGCCTTGGATTTGGTCTCCTTCAAAACCCACGCGATTATATATCCGCTGCCCGCTACGGTAACGCTCTGGGCGCTTTGCGCACCCAGGGAAAAACGTTTGCAGTATTTAAATCGCTGGAAGAAACAGACAAAATTATCAAGGAAGCCTATTTTTGACGATTCAGCGTTGTATTTCTTATTCATAACCTTCCCCTCTTGATCTTGATTAAAGCCTGCATTTTTGACCTCGATGGCGTAATAGTAGACACTGCTCACTATCATTTTCTGGCCTGGAAAAGACTGGCTCATGAACTGGGCTTCGAGCTGACGCCGATGGATAATGAACGCCTCAAAGGTGTAAGTCGCATGAAATCACTTGAGATAGTTTTGGAACTCGGTGGTGTGAATGTGAGCGAAGAGGAACGCGAAATGCTCGCGACCAGGAAGAACATCTGGTTTCAGGAGTATATCGAGCAAATGGCCCCCGACGAGATCTTTCCTGGTGTGAAAGACTTGATATACGATTTAAAGACTAATGGATTAAAAGTCGGCCTCGCTTCTAGTAGCAAGAATGCAAGTGCTGTAATCAGACAACTTGGAATTGCCAATGAGTTTGATACAATGGTGGACGGCACTATGGTTACTCATTCAAAGCCACATCCCGAAATATTTTTGTTAACCGCCGAACGGCTTGGAATCCAACCTGAGCATTGCCTGGTTTTTGAAGACGCCGAGGCAGGCGTGGAAGCTGCTATCGCCGCCGGAATGAAGTGTGTTGGTGTTGGAAATAAAGAGCAGCTGCATTTCGCAAATCGAGTGGTGGCAAAAACAGCTGAATTTCAGGTCGCCGACTTAACACAATTGTGAATTATTGAGTTATTTAGCTTTGTATAATGCAAATAACCGCAAAGAAGACGCTACGGCGCTAAGAAATTGGCCAGTCCATTAACACCGACTTATGGAAAAACTCGGAAAATATTTTAGTCCTGATAATTATTTGCGTCCTCGCGCCTTTGCGGTAAGAAAACGTATAACACATCCTCTTCTATGAAGCAATATCTTAAACATCACGAGTGGCAAATAATCGAAGAAGGACTTGATCCTCATACCAATAAGATTTCTGAAAGTGTATTTAGTATAGGTAATGGTCGCATGGGTCAGCGCGCCAACTTCGAAGAAGAATATACAGGGGAGACATTGAAGGGAAGTTACGTTGCAGGAGTATACTATCCGGACAAGACACGTGTAGGGTGGTGGAAGAATGGATATCCCGAATATTTTGCTAAAGTTCTCAATGCACCAAGCTGGATAGGGATTCATGTGATGGTAGATAATCAAAAACTGGATCTGGCAAAATGCAAGGTGGAGGACTTCAAACGCGTGCTGGATATGAAAGTCGGACTGCTTTTTCGAAGCTTCACTGCCACGTTTTCCGACGGAAAAAAAGTCCAGGTAGAATCAAAACGCTTTTGCAGCATGGCAAGAGGAGAGGTCGGTGCCATTGAGTATTCGATCACGCCACTAAACTTCTCTTCTAAAGCAACGCTGTCGATATTTGTCGATGCCGATGTTGTAAACAAAGACTCAAACTATGACGAGAAATTCTGGGAAGAGGTTTACAAAGAAGCTTCTGATGGAAGCGCTATTGTAACGGCTCAGACAAAGAAGACATTTTTCCATGTCACAACCGGAATGCGCTATTCAATTTCCAGTGAAGGCAAAGCAGTTCCGTTAGATAGGATCAACATACAGCAACGTGAAAAATTTGCTGGCAACATTATACAGCTTGATTTTAATGAAGGTAAGACGATCGTAATCCATAAGTATGCGGCTGTGCTGTCTTCTGAAAATCATGCTAAGGAAAAAATGGTAGAGTCTTGCAGAAAGGTTCTCGATGATGCAAGCAATACTGGATTCGATAAACTTTTCGAAGAGCATAAGAAAATCTGGGCGCATAAATGGGAGGAATGTGATATCACGATCGAAGGCGATGTAGCGGCTCAGCAAGGAATACGATTTAATATTTTTCAGCTGACGCAAACCTATACCGGTGAAGATGAAAGACTAAACATCGGACCGAAGGGATTCACGGGTGAAAAATATGGAGGCAGCACTTACTGGGATACCGAAGCTTACTGTATACCATTTTACCTGGGAACTGCCGAGCAAAAGGTAGCGCGTAATTTATTGGTTTATCGCTATAAACATTTACCTAAGGCAATAGAGAATGCCCAAAAACTTGGATTCACAGATGGTGCTGCCTTCTATCCATTTGTTACAATGAATGGAGAGGAATGCCATAATGAATGGGAAATTACTTTTGAAGAAATACACCGCACCAGTGCTATGGCTTATGCGATAAGGGACTATATCGACTACACTGGTGATAAAGATTATCTGGCTGAATTTGGTCTTGAGGTCTTGATCGGTGTGTCGCGCTTTTGGGCGCAACGCGTAAACTGGTCCACCGACAAGAACAAATATGTAATACTTGGCGTCACCGGGCCTAATGAATATGAAAACAACATCAACAACAACTGGTACACAAATTATCTTTGCGTTTGGACGCTCAAGTATACCATGTGGGCCATTGATCATGTGAAGAAAACCGATTCAAAAAGACTTGCTGAAATCGCCTCGAAGACCAGTTTGAATGAAAAGGATGAGACGGGAAAATGGAAAGAAATTGCTGCCAAAATGTATTACCCCGTTGATGAGAAGCGCAATGTATTTCTACAACAGGATGGCTTCCTTGACAAGGAACTGCTCAGGGTCAGCGAGCTTCGTCCACAGGACAGGCCAATCAATCAAAAGTGGTCATGGGACAGGATACTCCGTTCCTGCTTTATAAAGCAAGCCGATGTTCTTCAGGGAATATATTTGTTTGAAGATGATTTTGACATTGAAACCATCCGCAAGAATTTTGATTTCTATGAACCAATGACCGTTCATGAATCGTCGTTGTCGCCATGCGTGCACGCAATCCTTGCTTCAAAGCTCGGCTATAAGGAGCGTGCTTACGAATTTTATTTAAGAACAGCGCGGCTTGATCTCGACGATTACAATAACGATACAGAAGAAGGTTGTCACATCACGTCAATGGCAGGAACGTGGATGAGTGTGGTAAAAGGATTTGGAGGTATGCGCGTGCGAGATGAAAAATTGTATTTCGATCCATTCATTCCTGATAAATGGAAATCTTATTCCTTCCGGCTCGAATTCAGGAATCGCGTGATCAAAATAAAAGTGACGAAAGATAAATGCGAGACTGAACTCGAATCCGGTGAGCCTATTGAAATTGTTCTGAAGGGAGAAACTGTAAGTTTAAAAAATTTGGAGGATAGGGAGGTGGCGGCGCCGTCTTAGAGGTTTAAGGTTTAAAGTTTAAAGTTTGAGGTTTGAGGTTTGAGGTTTGGCTCGAGCTGAGAGTTACGGACTTTTGACAGGAGGCATTCTTAAGATTCTTCGTGAATCTTAATGCCTTGGTGTCTTCGTGGCCAAAAAAATTTCTCTCATTTCAGTTCAAGAATCTTACAGCTCACGTCACAGCCGAGTTCCCCTCTTCTTCTTGTTACCGTAGTTCCCTCAGAGTCTCCTGTCTCAGGGACTCTGCCCCTAAGTACCCTATTCCTTACTCCTTACTCCTTACTCCTTATTCCTTATTCCTTACTCCTTACTCCTTATTCCCTATTCCTTTTCCCAAAGACTTTCGATAATTTAATCCCCTATGGATGCATTAAGTCAATTAGATGTTCATGATGATACCCTTACATCATCTGAAAAAAAAATCCTTGACGATCATGGGTATCTGAATCTTGGCCGGCTATTGTCTGCAAATGATGTAAGTCGAATCAATTCTAGAATCACTGCGCTGATGGCCAGCGAAGGTGAAAAAGCGGGCTCGGAACTGCTCGATTCGCCTTATATCCGACATCCAAAAGAAGCAGGAGCCGATCGTCTGGCCGACCTTGTAAACAAAGGCGATGTCTTTGATATCTTCTACACACACCCGCGTGTTTTAGCAGCAATAGCTCACGTACTGGGTCGCGATATAAAACTCTCTTCACTCAACTACCGGGCAGCCAAACCTGGTATGGGTTTACAAAAACTTCATGTGGACTGGCATGAAGCGGTAGGCCCCGAAGAGTACAAAGTTTGCAACTCCATTTGGTTACTTGATGATTTTACAAGAGAGAATGGTGCTACACGGATCGTTCCAGGAACACACCGTTCGGGAGTATTGCCACAGGAAGTCTTAAAAGATCCGGAGTCATCGCACCCCGACGAACTGGTCATTGAAGCACCTGCTGGTAGTGTTTTTATTTTCAATTCCCATGCCTGGCACGGCGGGACAACTAATCATACTCAAAAATATCGTCGATCTATCCACAGCTATTTTTGTCGTTCGGATCAACCCCAGCAAGTAGACCAGTCGCGGTACATTACGCAGCAAACGCTGGACCGCTTGCCAACTGCAGCTGTGAAAATTCTTGGGTTGAAATGAGAGAAATTTTTTAGCCACGAAGACACCAAGGCACTAAGAATACCTGCATCTTTCAGCTCGAGCAAACTTTAAACCTTAAACCTTAAACTTTAAACCTTTAACTAACTCACCATTTCTCATCCTGATCATCGTCATCTTCTTCCGCAATTTCATTTTCATGATGGATCTCGGCATCTGACAAGATTCGATCAACCCACTCCGCATACATTTTTCCTGAAGGATGGAGACCATCAAATGCAACAAGATCGGGTTCCGCCAGGCCGCGACGGGAGATATCCGTGATGTTATAGTATTTGACTCCAAGTTTTCGGCTTATAGTCTCATTGATTTTATTAAAAATGTCAATTCCTTCAGTAATTTTTGTTTGGTCCTTTTTACCAAATGGTGTGTAGCCGTAGTCAGGAATAGACAAAACAAACACACGCGACTTCTTTCCTCCTGAAATTTTGATGGCAGTCTTCAACAACTCCTCAAATTCCTTCTCATATGCTTCAGCACTTTTGCCCTGATAGAAATTATTTACACCTATCAAAAGCGACACGAGGGTATATTCAGTTTTTATCTTCGCATGCTTGATTGCTCCAGCCAGATTATCCGTACGCCAGCCAGTGGTAGCGATTATCTTTGATTCTAAACAATCCAGTCCCCGCGCACTTAATGAATCAAAAAGCTGAACTGGCCATCGCTCCGCCGCGGTGACGCTTTCACCAATGGTGTACGAATCACCCAACGCCAAAAATTTCACATTGTCTTCAATTATCAATTGTGCCATCGCCGATGAGGTGACCAAAAGTAGGAGAGGAATTAAAGCTCTCATTACAAATTCAAACAGGTATTGAATTTTTTTGTTGATGTATCTAACAGCCAAAAGGATGGAACCCCATCCTTTTGGTATTGTATATAGTCCTTTGTCATGTTATGGAAAATTTCTGAAGGAATAAGGAATAGGGACAAGTGTCCTCGCTTGCGACCTCATCCTTATTCCTTATTCCCTATTCCTTTTTTTAACTTGACAAAGTAAGAATAGTTACCTATGGTGGTAATTCTCAATGAGGTTGTGACGCTGTCTTTCTGCTCCTTACCCAGAATAATAATATCGTAAACAGCACAATCAATACTACGGGAAATATAATCATACGCTGAAGCGTTGCTTGTCCCGCAGCAAGTTCCATTGCGTCACCCTGTAAACCCGCAGAAGCTGCCTCGGCGCCGGCTTTATCTATCCAGCCGCCGATGATAGGTTGCCACATAGCTGTAGAAAGCATACCGAAAGCACCCACGACCGACATACCAATAGCACCACTCATCGGTATTTTTTCCGCCGTAAAACCGATCATGTTAGGCCAGAAGTAGCAAACGCCTGTAGCGAAGATAATCGCAGCGACATAGGCCATCGCGCCGGTCTGTGTGCTGAATAAAAATATTCCAATGGTCGTCAGCACCGCCGATCCGAGCAATACCCCAGTTTGATCAAACTTGTGCACAAACTCGCCGCCGAAATAACGTCCCACTGCCATCAAGCCTGTGATCAGCGCCAGAATGACCATTGGTTCTGCACCGCTCTTCGCCAACACAAGCTGTGCCCACTGTGTGGGACCGAATTCAGAAATTGCGGTAAGGGTCATACAAAAACACATGAAAAGGAAGAGCGGAGTGATCATCGCTTTCAGGTTAGCCTTAAGCGAGTCCACTTCGATATTCTTTCCTTCCGGAAATACTTGTCCCCAGAACAGGTAAGCATAGATGAGCGTAGGGATCATGATGACCCAGATTTGCGCCTGCCATCCGAGATTCATTTCTGTCATGAAATAGGAAATCAAGCTACCGATTACGATACCCCCCGGGAACCACATGTGAAATCTGTTCATCAATGTGTTCATCAGTTTTCCTGTGTATGCAGTTGCAATCATCGGATTACACGCAGCCTCGGTACATCCATTGCCTAGTCCGATAAACAGTGTTGAAATCAAGAGGCCTGTATAACCTCCCGCATAGATAGTCATCAGTATGCCAAGTGTGTGTGCAAAGAATGCAAAGATCATGATCTTCTTCGGTCCCAGTGTCCCGTAGAAAATACCACCCAATACCATCGATATGGGGAACCCCAGGAAGAACATCTGGTTGATAAATCCCAGTTGTGTAGCCGTGAGGTTGAAGTCTGTGGCTAATTGCGGTAGAATACCTGCTCTTATACTAAAAGAGAAGGCTGTCGTAATCAGCGCAAAGCAGCTGCCGTAGAAAAGTCTTTTGGGATTGTGCTCGTTCATTTTATTGTCTGGTTTGGTTTAGTTCTCTGGAATACTTCGCAATGCAAGGGACGCCTTAGCGATCCGAAAGGCACGACAGGCACCCAATCGTGACCCTGACATCTTCCATACTTTCGTTAAGATGCGTCTAAAAAGAAAAATCTGCAACATGTCTTGTGGGGAAATGTGAATTAGAAAAAATCCAGAGCGCGCTACAGGGGCGGTGCTTGTTGTCAACTTTATTGTTGAATGTTTTGAACCTTAAGCCGTTACGGTTGTTGCTCTTTCATCAAAATCTTGTATCTTAATTCTCTCAGAAAAACAATCTAAATTATTTCTTTATGCGCTGGATGGGCCGAAGGCAAAGTGGAAATGTTGATGACCGTCGCGGTATGGGCGGCGGAGGCAAAGTCGCTATTGGCGGAGGTGCCGGAATAATAATTGTAATTCTAGCGCTGCTAATGGGAGAGAATCCACTGAATTATATTAATGTCGGCGGCGGTTCACAAGCTTATGAAGAGCAACAGCCCAGGTCTGAAGCGGAAAACAAGCAGGCTGAATTTGTCAAGGTAGTGTTACAAGACACAGAGGACGTATGGAATAAACTTTTTCAGGAGCAAGGTTCCGACTACCAGGAACCTGTGCTGGTTCTATTCACAGGAAGCGATCAGTCAGCCTGTGGCATGGCCGATGCAGCGATGGGACCGTTCTATTGTCCACTGGATTCAAAGGTTTATATCGACCTTAGCTTTTATGACGATCTGCAGTCGCGCTTTGGCGCTCCTGGTGATTTCGCGATGGCTTATGTCATTGCACATGAAGTAGGGCATCACGTTCAGCATCTGCTAGGGATAACGGATCGTGTGCACAGTCAACGCGATCGTCTAAGCCGTGAAGAAAACAACCGTCTCTCCGTCAAGCTTGAATTGCAAGCTGATTTTCTTGCCGGTGTTTGGGCTCATCATGCCGATCAGCTAAACGATATTCTTGAGCCAGGCGACATTGAAGAAGCCCTCGCTGCTGCAAATGCAATCGGTGATGACAGACTTCAAAAACAATCACAAGGTCGTGTAGTTCCCGAGTCATTCACCCATGGCACTTCGGAGCAGCGCATGTTCTGGTTTAAGAAGGGATACGAGACTGGAGATCTTGGTCAGGGGGATACGTTTAGCCAGGTTTCTCTTGGTCGTTGAGTGGTATGTGGTAAGCGGTAAGTGGTAAGTAGTAAGTAGTAAGTAGTAAGTAGTAAGTAGTAAGTAGTAAGTAGTAAGTAGTAAGTGGTAAGTTTCCCCCTTTCACAAATTCCATTTATAAACTAACTTTGAAAGTGAAGGCGATAGGCCAACACTAACGAACACAACTATGGCAAAATCACACGATCAAAAAAAGGAAGCCAAGAAACCGGCTGCAAAATCCTTAAAAGAAAAACGAGCTGAGAAGCGCGCGAAGAAAGCACAGAAGTAGTTATTAGTTAATAGTTATCCGTTAATAGATTCTGATATCCTCCAGCGTACGTTGAATCAAGTTCAACAAGCCACCTTTATTTCCTGGCTTTACTCGTGGATGTCAGATGAACGGATAACTATTAACAATTAAATAATAACAATTAACTATTTCAGGGATTTGAGGAGTTCCTCATTCATCACCTGGTAATCCCGGTTATCAGCATCCTTAGCAGCCTTTAGAGATGCATTAGCGCTTGCAGTTGCAGCTGCCTTGTCACCTAAAGCTTTTTCTATTTTTGCTTTCTGATGCAATACCCAGAATGCATTAGGATTTGCATTCGCTGCTTTTGTTACCCACTCCCTCGCTTTTTTCAAATCCTTTCCATTCTCGAGATAATAAACCGCTGCTTGAAAGAGTGTGTTTGGATCCGCGTTTGCCGATGCCGTTGCGGTTTCAATTGACTTCATAACCTGAGCATCATAATCAACTGAGATTGAGAATTTTACTGATGTATTCTCCCAAGCAAGCTGGACTTTTGCTGTCTTGCTGTCATCTGAAATATCGCCGATATTGAAGGTCAATGTTTCTACTTTTTCACTAAGCTTCTGAGGCTTGACCTTGAATTTTGCTGCATCCTTTGAAGCATCGTATCCACCTGTGTTCCCACCGAGACTTACATCTTTGTAAAGCGAAACTGTCCATTCGTCGGCGCCAGGCCATGTAAGAATAAGGTATTCGCCCTTTGGAACAGCAGTGCCTTCAACTTTTACATCCGTTGAGAAGGAGATCTTAGTTCCGCTGTTTGCACCGGTTCTCCAAATCTTTCCATAAGGAACTAAAGCAGATGCATCGGAAGTGAAAATTTTTCTTCCTTTTACCCTCGGCCTGAAGTAATCAATTTTCACATCGGTCAGGCCAACTGTTGTCGAGACGGAACCTGGCGGGCTTGCTTGAGGCGTTTGAATTTGTGCCTCTGCAACAAACGTCAGAATGGCCAGGCTAACAATCAATAAACTTTTTTTCATTGGTGGTATGTTTAGATATTTAAGTTTGGTGTCAAAGGTAAATAATCTTTTGAGAGTATTAATGACGGAATAATGAAGCTAACAGATAGCTTTTATCAACGGACAAACGTAGTAAAAATCGCACGTGAATTGATTGGAAAGGCGTTGTTCACTAACATCAACGGCATAATTACAGGTGGTATTATCGTGGAGACCGAAGCGTACTCCTGGAAGGAAAAGGGATGTCATGCGTACAATTCAAAAAAGACGCCGCGTAATGCTATTATGTTCGAAAAGGGTGGATATACCTATGTGTATCTGTGCTACGGTATGCACTACTTGTTTAACATTGTGACCAACCGCGAGACAATACCTGAAGCTGTTTTGATACGTGCGATTGAACCTGTTGAGGGACTTGACGAAATGAAGATGAGGCGAGGGAAACTTGTCAATCCATATCATCTTACCTCTGGCCCGGGCAAGTTGACCAAAGCTTTGGGCATTGACAGAAAATTGAATGGAAAATATTTGACTGACGACGAAGTTTGGGTTGAGGATGTCGGTCGCAGGATTAAGCGAGATGGTATTGCAGTCGGTCCTCGTATTGGAATAGACTACGCGGGTGAAGACGCTTTGCTTCCATGGCGATTTACTTTGAAAGATAGCAGTTGGCTGAGCAAGTGAAACCACCAGGAATTTGAGAAATGAAAGAGGACACTATATTTGCAGGAGATTTTTTATTTTGCTTCATGAGACTAATTTTTTCCTCAGCGCTGTGCCTGACTGCGTTCTATTGTTCCTCACAGGTTTTAAACACGGCATCCTTTCAGCAATCAAATACATCATATGACGAGTTGAACCCTGTCATATCTCCTGATGGTCGATCGCTTTACATTACGGTGGCTAACCATCCGCAGAACATCGGCGGCAAAAGGGATCCGGGTGACATCTGGGTAGCGGTCTTAGCGGATAATAACCAGTGGTCTGCAGCTGTTCATGCAGGAAGTGTACTTAATGATGTCTCATACAACGCAGTGGCTGGATTTTCTGCAGATGGCAGTCAGATGTTTTTGCTTAGCCACTACGGTACTTCCGGAACCCCAGCCAGAACGCAGGGAATTTCTGTTTCGAGACGTACAGGTGCCGGGTGGTCGAAACCGGCAAATATTAATATTCCATATTTTCAGAATAAATCATCAGTTGTAAGTGGATACATTCTTCCTGATCAATCAGTGTTTGTTTTTTCTGCAGAGACTTATGGATCGAGAGGAGTGGAAGATATTTATGTATGCACGAAGAATGCGAACGGCAACTGGAGCGAGCCGAGAAACCTGGGAAGTACGATCAATACACGGTTCCAGGAACTGAGCCCATCAATGTCTGATGATGCGAGGACACTTTACTTCTCAACGAACGGTGGCAAGGGTTCCGGAAGTTTTGATATTTACTCATCGACAAGACTCGATGAGGGATGGACAAACTGGTCTGCACCAGAAAATTTAGGAACTGCTGTCAATTCTGAAGGTCGGGAACTCTTTTTCAGGCCATTCGAAAAGTCGGGATTCTCCTTGTACACCAGCACGAAGAACAGCGATGGATACGGAGATGTGAAAATCTTTATTACCGGCGAACCTGCGCCCAGAGATACGGCCCAGGTTATACCACCGCCTGATACGGTGAAGATAGTTGAAGTTCAACGCGAGCCTGACACCGACCAGCGAGTGAAAGTATATGGTAAGGTTACCAACGCAAAGACCGGCGAAGCGATAGATGCTACCATTGCATTTTCTTCCACTGCAACCAATGAGACTTCGCAGGCAACAGCTTCAAATGGCTACAATGTATTAGTGCCATCGACAGAACAATACTCCGTGAAAATCGAAGCGCCGGGATATATCAGCACGATGGAAAAGCTTGATATCCAGACGTACGAAATGAAGGAGCTGGAAATGAATTTTCGCCTGCAGCCGTTGGAAGTTGGCGCCACCGTCAATTTGCGCGACGTACTTTTTGAGCAAGGGAAAACAGTGTTGTTGTCACAGTCGTATCCGGAGCTGGATCTGGTGGTAGCATTTCTAAAAGCAAATCCGAAAGTCAGGATTGAGCTGTCAGGACATACAGACAATAGAGGAATCCCCGGACAAAACCTGAAGCTCTCCCAGATGCGTGTTGAAAAAGTGAAAGACTATCTGGTGTCAAAAGGAGTTGAAAAGCGCCGCATTACTGGTAAGGGATACGGTGGTTCACGTCCCATTGCGAGCAACGATACCGAAGAGACGAGGCTGCTGAATCGGAGGGTGGAGTTTACTATTTTGAAATTTTGAATTTTAAATTTTGAATTTTGAATTGGGTGCTTCGAGT
>JAEZBX010000226.1 GCA_023412765.1 Bacteroidota bacterium | reverse complement strand
CCGTCACTGTCTTTAAATACTTCAACATCCAGCGTATAAATAACCGCATGCTTGTACCATAGCTCATCCGTTGAATCTGTAGATACCATCTGGGCTGAGTCAATTTCATCCGACTTTTGATTGCTACAGCTGACGTGAATTGTTGCTGTAATGATAAAAAACAGAAATCGTGGAAATGGAGAGGTTCTCGTAATCATTGCAATTGCAGACTTTATAATCAGGTACTTTTGTGTCATACTAGATAACATCAACGCGGGCAGATGGTTACTGCTGGCATCACGTGATCATGGCTTGATTTATAATGTGGAATTTGTAACTCGTCACCTTATGATCACGAAGTCGACACCGCATGTTTGAAAGCTTTTTATAAGGAAATCGAAACTCTTTTTTAAATTGTGTAACAACCCTCAATTGTTATGCTCTGTCAGGCATTTCGTCCGTCGCCCCCTTTGCAGCACCTGGTCGTCGGTTACCAATTGAGACATTTTGTTTTCGACAAGATTAGTAGGCATCCATTCAAACCCTACGCTGCCCGGCCTGAACAGGTAATGGCCTTTTTAATTCGCGGTACCGAAAAGTTGGAGCATCCTGGTAAAGGGGTCATTGTCGAAAGGCCACGTTCATACCTCGCGGGCCAATACACTGAAAGAACAAATCGTCACATACCTTCTCCAGAAACAATAGTCCTTCTAATTAATTTTCATGCGGGAGTATTGCACCGTCTAACTGGCATCCCGTTTCATCGCTTAACCAATACATTCGTGGATGCTGAAGATATCCTTCCGTGTGAGATCAGAAATGTAAACACCAGATTAAGCAGCGCTGAGACTTATCTGGAGATGATTGCAATAATTGAAACATTCCTGTTAGGCTGGTGCCGCAAAATCTCAGGCTACGAGAAACCGGTGGACAAAATAACAAACGCCTTGCTATCACATCCGGAGGACATGAGGGTCTGGAAAATGGCGACCGAGAGCTTTTTAAGCTTGCGGCAGTTTGAGCGGCGGTTTAAGGAACGAAATGGTGTCAGTCCCAATACGTTCCTTCGCATAGCGCGTATGCACAAAGCGCTCAAAACAAAATATCGCAACCCGACACTTGACTGGCTTGATGTTGCCGTGATATGTGGCTATCACGACTACCAACATCTAGCTAAGGACTTTCGCGCGTTAGCGGGGGCATCCCCCAACGAGTACATTGCCCAGGAAATGCATGCCCCTGAAAAATATTTTGGGCTAAACGATTCCTCCCTTTGAAAATGTCGTGATTTTACCACTGCGTCGCAATCAAAATGCTGGATTATTGACAAATAAAAACCAGCATTATGAAACGCATTTTATTTGTTCTCTTTTTATTTTCACGGCTCGATATTCAAGCTCAATCATGCCAGTCTGATAATCTGGATCTGCGTGTGGCCTATGCGTTAAAATCCGTCCTCAAAGATCTCCCCGGCGAGGTCAATGCATCGGTCGAAACGATCAGGGACATTAGGATAGAAACGCCTGCATACCCTGCTGAAGATGTGGTGACAGTAAGAATAACAAGCGACAGCATTCCGTTGTATGTTTTTAACCCTATGAAGTCCAGGGATCTGCCCATTGTAATTTATTATCATCCCGGTGGATTTGTTACACCGTTGTTGCCTTTTATGAAATATGAATGCTGGCGTATTGCCCGCACGTTGAACGCTGTAGTTTTTGCAGTCGACTATCGGGTTGCACCAGAAAATAAATTTCCGGCTGCGGTGAATGATGCATATAATACGTTCAAATGGGTTTTAGAGAATGGACCTCATTATGGAGGAGATACCCGGCGACTCGTCGTATTTGGGCTGAGCGCAGGTGGCAACCTTGCTGCGGTCGTGTGTCAAAAGGCTAAGAGGGAAGGCATTGCTGACAAGATTCGACTACAAGTTCTCAATTGCCCTTCTGTAGACAATCCATTAAATGGAAGCAAGTATCCTTCTTATGATCGCTATGGTGTAGGTTATTTTCTGACGAAAGCGTTTTGCCGGTATTACATAGACGCTTACGCACCCGGCGTTGAACTCATAAATACGGAGATAGCACCCGTCCGCGAAAAGGATCTTTCTGGGTTGCCACCAGCTTTAATCATCACTGCCGAATTCGATCCGTTAAGAGATGAAGCAACCCTCTATGCGGATCGTCTGCGACAGGCAGGTATACCGGTATTGCACAAATGCTTTGCGGGACAAATCCATTGCTTACTAGGTCTGCCGCCTGATGCCAGGGAAGTTAATGAAGCGGATAGCCTTGTGCAGGAAGCAATGTCGAAGTATGTGAGAAAGTAAGTACCTGTGATTGGATCACCTTGATGAAGTAACTGGATTTCATGAACTTTTCCAGCAACCGGGAAGCCAATTCGAAAGTTGCCAATTCAAATTTTGTTATAGGGAAGATATACTGAGCCAATAATCATTAGACGAAACGTTCAAGTTGCATCCTTATACCTTATACCCTATACCTAGATTCACTTCGACCCTATTCCTTATCCCATTCCTTTTTCCAACTAGACAACGTATTATGTTTAACGCATAAGCTAGCCCTATCTCATTTGATTTTCATCCCGGGGACCAGCGGAATGGTTTCCACCAGTTCCAACGACTTCACCATGCTCTTCGTACCGTTCTTGTATTTTAGAAAGTGTGGGGTATTAATATGTTTTTTATAAGCTTCCTCATCAGCATAAATTTCAAGAATTGTGATATGTGTTGGTCTATTCTTTTCTGACACCGCGTATAAGGTCAATACGCCAGGCTCAAGTCGTATGGATGCTTCAATCTCTTCCTTCAGGAATTTGTTATAGACTTCCAGCTGAGCTGAATCAACAACAAGTCTTGCAAGTCGTACCATTTGCTTGTCTTGCTGCGCAAACAAATTGCATGAAAGCGTTATACCACAAATTGTCAGTAATACATTTTTAATGTTTCTCATTTATTTTCTGGCAGACTATTGAATTTTTTTCTCTTCTCATCCATCCATGCATTCATTGCCTCGGGTGAATTCATACTTTGTCGCATCGCATTCATGGCTTCGATATGGGCAGCATCTCCTTGCTGTACCATTTCCCGAGCATGCTTGCTGACCATCATTGCGATTTCATCAAAGGTATTCGCTGTAAACGTTTGATTGCAGGCTCCACCTAGTTGGACACAAGTCATGGATTTCATATCCTTTTTGTTTGTTTTGTCAACGAAAGATAATGAGTTTAGCCATTATTACTGGCATTCGTGTTGAGCAAAGATGTGTTTGTCCTGATAGTCACATTTCAAGGTCTGACTTTTATCTGGCAAGAAAGTCGACACCGAATTTTACTGTGTGAAGCATCAGAATGATAATTGTTACCATTGGGCTATGCGCAAATATATGATTGCTATTCCCTCAAGTTTAATGCACATTCGTATCAGTATACATATTGAATATGAAAATTGTACTCCTTACCCTGGGAACCCGCGGTGATGTTCAACCATATGCGGTGCTTGGTAAAGCATTCAGGGATCGCGGCCATGAGGTCATCTTGTCAACCGGAAAAAATTTTCATTCGCTGGCTCAGGAATACGGAATTCAGTTTGTCCCGGTGAAAGCTGATTTTCAACAGTTGGTGAATTCTCCTGAAGGAAAGGCAATGATGAAAAATCCTTTTACAGCCAGAAAACACTTCAAGACCGTTGTGCAACCGATGATGGTAGATGCCCTCAAGGGATTCTATGAAATTTCAAAGTCTTG
>JAEZBX010000151.1 GCA_023412765.1 Bacteroidota bacterium | reverse complement strand
GAATAAAACATATTCTTTAATCAACATCGGTGGGCTTGCTGTCGGAATGGCCTGCTGCATCGCAATCGGACTTTACATCGCCGATGAGTATAGCTTCGACCGTTTTCATTCCCGATACAATGACATCTACCGCGTTGTTAATCAGCAAAAGATGGGAGATGATGTTTTTAATATTGCATCGACACCCGGTCCGCTTGGCAGCGCATTAAAATCAGATTTTCCTGAAGTAGAGAATTACTGCAGGGTAGGAAGAATGAAATCTGCAGGCGTTCTCGAGAATGATGAGACCGCGATTGAGCCTGAAGAATTGCTTGTCGTTGATAATGGCTTTTTTCAAGTATTCGATTTTAAGTTAAGCCATGGAAATTCTCAGACAGTATTGTCATCGCCGGACGATGTCGTTATAACCGAAGAAGCAGCCTCTAAACTTTTTGGGCCAAGTTGGAAAAATTCAACGGGGTTAATAGGTAAGCAAATAGTATACAATGACAGGCTTCTCACGTTGGCGGGCATTGCTTACGATCCTCCTGCAAATTCACATATCCAGTTTGACGTGCTGTTGTCCCTGCGCTATGAAGAGTTGAATTCGGAATACTACGGGTGGAACAGTAGTAATTATCATACTTATGCTTTATTAACCAGTAATGCTGATGCGACCGGCCTGAATAAAAAACTCTACAGTCATCTTGCTAAATATATTTCCGACGAAGGGGAGATAACATTTTCGCTGCAACCGCTATCGAAGATCCATCTCTTTTCAAAATTCGATTTTCAAACTGATTGGAGTAAGACCGGTAATTTCATGTATGTGAAAATTTTCTTAGTCGTAGGTTTAATAGTGCTTTTAATTTCAATCACCAATTTTGTAAACCTCTCGACGGCGCGGACCACTCGACGGGCAAAGGAGGTTGGTGTTCGTAAAGCTGTGGGCGCGGCCCGGCGACAATTGATATCACAATTCCTGATAGAGTCCCTTCTTATCACATTGATTTCAACCTGTATAGCCCTGATTCTCTTACAATTTTTTCTTCCATCATTGAATAGCATTTCTGGGAAGATATTACATCTGCCAATCTATGACTTTAGGTTTGGCCTTGCTATCGTTGTATTTGTTTTCCTGGTGAATCTCTTTGCTGGAGTTTATCCTGCTATCCATGTCTCAAATATTCAAATAACGAAAGGAAGCATTGGATCCAATTCATGGGATAGCGGACAAACTTTTCGGCGTATTCTGGTAGTGTTCCAGTTCGCTTTATCTATAATCTTGATTATCGGAACAATAGTAATATCCCACCAGCTGCAATTTCTTCAGGAAAAGAATCTTGGGTTTGATAAGGAGCAACTTCTCTATGTTGCCTTAAAAAACGAACTACCTGCAAAAGCGAATAGTATAAAGGCAGCTTTGTTAAATGAAACAAGTATCGCGAACGTAAGTGCGTCGTCTAACAATTTGATCAATGTACTTCGGTCCACCGGAGGAATCGAGTGGGAAGGTAAGAACGTAACCGACAAGATTCTGATGACACATATGAACGTGGATTATGATTTTCTTTCCACTGCTGGAATTGCGATAGTTGCTGGCCGAAACATTGATCCATCGATCACCAGTGATTCTGTTTCTGCTTACCTGATAAATGAAACTGCAGCGAAGTTTATGGGTTGGGATCCCACTGAAGCGCTGGGCAAAAAGTTGGCAATGTGGGAGAATCGGGGGGAAGTCATTGGAGTTGTAAAAGACTTTCACTTTCGCCCCATGACTGAAAGCATCGAACCGTTTCTATTCCGTTACCGGCCGCAGGAGTTTCCTTCGGGTTTACTTGTAAAGACAAAAGCACAGCGCGCATCAGATGCGATTTCTTCCATTGAGTCAATTCTTAAACAGCACGATCCAAAATCAATTCCATATTACCAGTTTCTTGATGATGGTTTGAACCAGCAATATGGTCTCGAAAGAAATACTGGACGTATCATCACAACGTTCTCTGTCATTGCAATACTTGTTGCTTGCCTGGGATTATTCGGACTTACGACATACACTACAGAGCGACGAACCAAGGAGATTGGTGTTCGCAAAGTGCTTGGCGCGAGCGTCACAAATATTGTAGGTCTTCTATCGCAGGATTTTCTTAAGCTAGTTGCAATCGCGATCCTTTTTGCGGCGCCTTTTGGATGGTGGGCAACTACGATATGGCTGCAGGATTTTGAGTATAGAATAGATCCTAAATGGTGGATGATCGGGTTGGCGGGTGCCATCGCATTCGGCATTGCATTGTTCACGGTTTCTTTCCAGTCGGTCAGCGCAGCAAGGGCTAACCCTGCCAAAACTCTAAGAACTGAATAGTTAAAAGAATTGTGACTTGAAGAATGATAAAACCATAGGTTCAAAACCCCCAAAACTTGCAAGGAAGTTGCTTCTTGTCTTTTTGCGCGATGACCTAGCCGAAGAAGTGACCGGCGATCTTGAAGAGAAATTTTTCCAAACGTTAAAGACAAAATCTCACCTGAAAGCCCAACTCAACTATTGGTATCAAGTAATACACTATGCGCGTCCCTTTGCATTTAGAAAATCAAAATTTGAATATTTAAATTCTTACGACATGTTCAGCAACCATATTAAGATCGCGTGTCGAAATTTGTGGAAAAACAAATTTTCTTCTTTGATAAACAGTTTTGGATTGACGATCGGTCTTACCGCTTGCTTGTTAATCGGTTTATACATAAAACATGAATTGAGCTTTGATAAATTCCAAACAAAAGGTGAAAGAATCTCCAGGCTTATCATGGAATATGGTTTTGATGGAAATCCCGAAACCAAGAAAGGGAACTTTACAAGCACAAAGGTTGCACCGGTATTTGTGCGGACTTTTCCTGAAATTGAATCCGCTGTGAGGATGGCCGATCGCGACGTAATTGTTCAACTCAATGGAAACAACATTAGCGAGCCTAACTTTATGTATGCCGATTCATCTTTTGTAGATGTTTTCGATATTCATTTTTTGGAAGGCAATTCTAACGTTGCTTTGGACGGTCCTAATAATGTTGTGCTAACCGAATCGAGTTCCAAAAAATATTTCGGAGAAGAAAGTCCGCTAGGTAAGACTCTCATAATCGGAAATGATGACACTGAATACAAGATCACTGGCGTTGTCCGTGATTATCCGGCCAACTCGCAAATTAAATTTGATTTCCTGGCATCATTCTCTTCTTTACGAGCTAACCAGGAGGAGACTTATTTTGATGCGAACTACACTACCTATGTAGTGTTGCACGAAGGTGCTTCGTTGTCCGAATTGCAGAAGAAGATCAGCAGCTTCATGAGGGACGAAATGAGCAACACCGGTACTTTTGTTGACTTCCATCTCGAAGCTTTTCCGACAATACATCTTTACTCGCCTTACCCGGCATTTGTACCTAACAATAGCACTGCCTTCCTGTTTGCACTGGCTGCAGTTGCTGCGTTGATTTTAGCGATCGTAAGCTTTACCTATATAAACCTGGCAACAGCCAAATCGTTTATGCGGGCCCGGGAAGTGGGCGTGCGCAAGGTGGTAGGTGCTACGAAAGTCCAGCTGTTCATGCAATTTGTAAGTGAAGCGGGTGTCCTGTGCATTGTATCTATTTTGCTGAGCGCGTTCATTTCTGCGATCCTATTGCCTTACTTTAATCAGTTGACAGAACGGCAACTTGTGCTTCAGGATTTGTATTCGCCTACTTTCATTCTTTTCGGAGTGATTCTTACGATTTTTATGAGCGTTGTAGCTGGCAGTTACCCAGCGTTCATACTTACAGGATTTCAGCCGGCAAAAGTATTAAAGGGAATATTTAAGAATTCGGGTTCGGGGAAATGGCTTCAACCTTCATTAATTGTTTTTCAGTTTGCCATTTCAGCATTCTTGATAGTCTCAACCTTGATAATCCAGGATCAACTCCAGTTTATCCAAAATAAGAAACTCGGGTTTGATCGCGATCATGTGCTCGCGTTACCAATGCGTCGACATACACCTTCAAACCTTTCGTCAATTAAGCAAGAACTGAGATCCATTCCCCATGTCGTGAACATTTCCAGCAGCGTTAGCACACCCGTTAGAATTGCTGGTGGTTACAGTATGCGATCAGATGTCATGACCGAGACGGAACAAATTGTTATAAATGGAAATCCAATAGATGAAGGGTATATAAAAACTACCGGACTTGAAATTATTGCAGGAGAGGACCTGTCGGAGCAGGATATGAAAGATGTATCGTCTGAAAATTATGAAGAGAGAATTTATCACTTCATTTTGAATGAAACTGCAGTCCGTCAAATGGGCTGGACCCCAGAAACCGCCATTGGAAAGAAAATGTTTATGAGTCATCGGGAAGGTACGGTGAAGGCAGTCGTCAGGGATTTTCATTTCGAATCAATGCATTCCGCGATTCAACCGTTGGTACTGTTTTCAGAGATAAGAAGTAGATACTTGTTGCTGAAGCTTGATGGATTTAACCTACCGGAAACAATTGCCCTTATCGAAAAAAGATGGAATGAGTTGATTCCGAATATTCCATTTGAGTATAGTTTTCTTGATGACGAGTACACGCGGTTGTATATAGCGGAACAGCGACTTGGGACGATAATGAATTTGTTTTCAGGGATAGCAATTTTGTTGGCATGTCTGGGACTATTCGGATTGTCTTCCTTTATGATGCAGCAACGAACCAAAGAGATTGCTATCCGGAAAGTATTGGGTGCATCTATAGGAAGTATTGTGAACTTGCTTAGTAGCAGATTTGCAAAACTAATAGGCATAGCCGTACTGTTGGCGTTTCCCGCAGCTTATTTCCTAATGAATACTTGGTTACAGGATTTCGTCTATAGGATATCGATCAGCGTTTGGGTTTTTGTTGTTGTGGGATTGACGTCATTGCTAATTGCCTTATTGACGGTGGCTATTCAAAGTATTAGAGCAGCCATTGCAAGTCCGGTTGATAGCCTCAAGTCTGAATAAGAAGAAGTCTCTCCAATAATTCATAATGTGAGCAAGGCATCCTGCATACGAAAACTTGCAAAGAGGTCTCTTTTTATTTTTCTCCAGGGGTTCTGTGAGAACACGTACCTGGATATCGTGAGGAAGGCTTTAACTACTCCTTAAATACGTATCCCTTGTGAACCAAGTGCCAGTTAAGTATTAGTGCAAGTACTCAGATATTGAATGGGAGGTACTCATGGCGATCTGGCCTTTGGTGCTATCATATTAAGGATTTTTACGATTAGTGATCGGGATACTAAAGCTGCAAGGATGAAACTGGTGAGATGCCTCCAGATTGGAATAAACTAAGCTAATTCGAGTAGCTGAAACTTTTAATTGCTGCATTTCATATTTTTGATTAGTGGCTGCTTAAATTAGAGCACTGCTTCCCGAATGAAAATGAAAGCCTTCCGATGGATTACCACATTCTTCTGGGTCGGCATTTTGCTTCAAGGTTGTGTTACGAAGGAATCCGGGCTTAAGAGAATAGACAGATTTGCCTTGGTAACACGGCATAATGTAGTTCTCACGAGACCTGATACGCTAGGTGCACTTTCAGTGGGCAATGGTGAATTCGCCTTTACAGTGGATGTAAGCGGCCTCCAAACGTTCCCCGAAGAATATGAGGATGGAATTCCGTTAGGTACTCAGTCGCAATGGGCCTGGCATAAAATTCCTGGTGAAGAAAATTTTTCACTTAACGATGTTGCAGAAGTTTTTGAATCCTGTGACGGCACAAAATCACCATACGCAGTACAGCAAGCAGATGGGAGAGGTAAGATGGCGACGGATGCTTTGAGAAGTAATCCACACAGGCTGCATCTCGGAATGGTGGGTCTGATTTTGTTGAAGGAAAATGGGGAAGAAGTAGAGCTTGATGATCTTGAAGACCTGAGACAGGAGCTTGACCTGTGGACAGGAAAGATCGAGAGCAGGTATGAGATCGAGGGTGAGCCGGTCAAGGTTACGGTATATTCCCATCAGCAAAAGGACAGGGTTGGAGTGAAGATTGAGTCGAAACTCATTGTTGAGGGAAGACTGAAAATTAAATTTGATTTCCCTTACGGTAAAGATTGTCACGTATGCCCTGGCTACGACTTTGAAAGCAGAGATAAACACGTATCATCAATAGTACTTTCGCGCGAAAAACAGGCAATCATAAGGCGCCAAGTAGATTCGACGACTTATTTTACTCACGTCGCATGGAATGGTGCAGGTACTTTTAACGCAGGTGAAGAGACCCACAATTTCGTCCTTACTCCGGCAGCGGATAATCGCATTTTTGATTTTACAGCAACTTTTGCAATCGACAGTGTCTTTGAAAGATCCGACTTTGCAACGACGGAACGCAACAGTATTGAGCACTGGAAGCAGTTCTGGTCGTCGGGTGCAGCGATTGATTTTTCGGACTGCACAGATCATCGAGCATTCGAGTTGGAAAGACGCGTAGTTCTCTCGCAATACCTTACAAAAATTCAATGTTCGGGATCACTTCCGCCGCAGGAGACCGGATTGACAATGAACAGCTGGTTTGGAAAATTCCATCTTGAAATGCACTGGTGGCATGCGGCGCACTTCGCTTTATGGAACAGACCACAACTTCTGGAAAAGAGCTTAGGGTGGTACACCAGCATAACCGAAACAGCAAAATCCACTGCAAAGTGGCAGGGATACCAAGGGGCGCGATGGCCGAAGATGACAGGGCCATCCGGTGTTGAGAGTCCATCAGACATTGGAGCATTTATTATCTGGCAGCAGCCGCATCCGATTTATTTTGCGGAGTTGCTTTACCGGCGTGACTCAGCCGCTTCGACACTGCAAAAATATAAAGACCTGGTTTTTAATACTGCCGACTTCATGGCATCATTCGTGAGATTCAGGAATGGTAAATACCATTTATGTCATCCCTTGATTCCTGCCCAGGAAATATTTAAGGCAACGGAGACGGATAATCCTGCCTACGAATTGCAGTATTGGTATTACGGACTCTCTATTGCTCAGAAATGGCGTGAGCGCTTAGGCCTAACGTTAGATCCAAAGTGGAGTGATATTATTCAGAATCTGCAGCCTCTGCCCATCCGCGACAGCTTATATCTCCCTACTGAAACGCACAAGGAGGCGTACCGTAACAGGTCCTTTCGTCGCGACCATCCTGCGGTTGCAGGTGCGTACGGTTTTCTTCCGTGGAATGAAAGGATTGACACTCTTGTTATGGCAAACACTCTTGATAACATCATGAATGATTGGCAATGGGAAACCACCTGGGGATGGGATTACCCACTGTTAGCCATGACAGCTACTCGTCTTCACAAACCAACGCAAGCAATCGATGCTTTATTGATGGACGTACAAAAAAATACCTACCTGGTAAATGGTCACAACTATCAGGATCAACGCCTTCGACTTTACCTGCCGGGTAATGGTGGACTGCTTTCTGCTGTTGCAATGATGGCTGCAGGGTGGGATGGTAATAAGGTTAACGCTCCTGGATTTCCTAAGGATGGGAAATGGAGAGTGAGGTGGGAGGGATTTGAAAAAGCGCCATAGGTGAGTCTTGTTCTAATGACCCAATCAGATTTTACCATGCATAAAGTTTCGTCTGCAATTTTCATAGAAATATGAAAATAATTCTATATTGCGCAATCGATTGCGCAGTTTAGCGCTTTTCCGGAAAATGTTTGATCTAATTCTATCCCTATGAAAACCACGCGACGAGACTTCATTACTACAACGGGCGCACTGGCGGGCGCACTCATAATTAATCCGCTGGATTCAGTTTCAGGTGCCGCCTGGGCAGATAAGAAAAAGCGAGTCGCCATTGTTGGTACCGGCGTCCGCGCCTATGGCATGTGGTCTAAAAGCGTACAGGAAGCATACAGCGATAAAGTAGAATTCGTAGGTCTTTGCGACATAAATCCCGGGCGGCTTGAAGCTTTTAAGAAGGCGATCGGATTTACCTGCCCCACGTTCACGGATTTTGAAAAGATGATGAAGGATACAAAACCCGACACTTTAATCGTAACAACTGTTGATTCAACACATCACGAATTTATTATCAAGGGAATGGAACTCGGTGCAGATATTATCACTGAAAAGCCAATGACCACCGACGAACAAAAATGCGAGGCTATCCTGGCAGCGGAAAAGAAAACAGGGAAGAAGGTGACAGTAACCTTCAATTACCGATATTCACCACATCGCGCTAAAATTTATGAATTATTGCGCAATGGGTCGATTGGCGATATCACGTCGGTCGACTTCCATTGGTATTTGGATACGAGTCATGGCGCAGATTATTTCCGACGTTGGCACAGACTAAAGGAAAAAGGTGGAACACTTTGGGTTCATAAGGCAACCCATCATTTTGATCTGTTAAACTGGTGGCTGGAATCCGATCCTTCAGAAGTGTATGCATCGGGAAGCCTTGATTTTTATGGAAAGAACAATAGTTTCCGGCACACGCACTGCAGACCGTGTCCACATAAGGATAAATGTAAATTCTACTATGACATAACCAAGAGTAAAACTAATGTTATGCTATATGTTGATAATGAAAAGCACGATGGATATCTCCGTGACGGCTGTGTATGGAAAGAGGATATCAATATTTACGATAAAATGGCAGCAACGATAAAGTATGCAAATGGCGTGCAGGTAGCCTATTCGTTAACGACGTATTCTCCATACGAAGGTTATCGGATTGCGTTTAATGGAACGAAAGGAAGAATTGATGCATGGATTGAAGAAAGCAATCCCATTGAGCGAAAGCCTTACGACGAGATTGTGTTGACCAGAAATTTTGGTACAAGGGAATTTATTCGCGTACCCGAAGGTACAAGCGGCCATGGTGGTGGAGATAAATTGTTGAAGGATAAAATATTTGCAGGGGTAACAGAAGATCCGCTCAATCAATCTGCAAATGTCCGCGATGGAGCGCTTTCAATTCTTATCGGTATCGCTGCGCGGAAGAGTTGTGAAACAGGTCAGGTAGTTAAGATCGCGGATCTTACGAGTATTAAGCCGGGACCGAAGAGGCAGTCTGCGTCGGCCTAGCTGGAAATTTGAAATTTTAAATTTGAAATTGGGGGCTCCGATCCTAAGGTGTAGGATTTACAGTATGTTGGGGTGGGATACTGCGTGGCCAACTAATTTTACATTGGATATTTTACATTTTACATTTTACATTTTGCGGTCATTCCTAAGAATATCCAATGTAAAATTTCAAATATCCAATGTAAAAGTTGGAAGAATTATTTTACCTCGTCATCTCTATTCGCAGCGTAAGCCTTAGACATGTCACGCTTAGCGGCTTTCCCTGCAACAAATTCCATCCCCTGAAAAACATGATTCAGGTAAGTCTTGTCTTCGTAATCTTTTTTGTCGTGGCCTAGGGTCGTTATCCAAATTGTACCGCCATCAAATTGCTGATGCCATGAGGCAGGGTAGAATCGTGCAAATGAACCGACGTTCTTTTGAATTTTTTCCTCTTCATCCTTGCTAAGATGCGAGAGATCATGCGCAAGCACAACGTTGATGCCTGGATACATTTCTTTCATGAAATAACATTCGTCCCCTTTGGTCCAGGAGGCAGGAATACCTTTTACAGTTGGATGCGTAGGGTCTATAACTTTCAGCGTTAATGGTTGAAATTTTGGATGCCATGCAAAAGATCCTCCCAGCATCATCTTAAACCATGTCCAGTTTCTTTCGGTACCCAATACTGAATGTAGTCCCACAAAGCCACCGCCAGATTCTATGTACCTTCGGAACGCCAGGCGCTGTTCATCAGTGTCGAACACGTCATTGTTAGTATTAGGAAACAGGATAAACGTATACTGCTTTAAATTGTCTTCTGTAAAAACCGCTGGATCATCTCCTGCGACCACAGTGAAGCCTTTTTCACTTCCAAGTTTCTGGATCGCTTTTACCGAGCTTTCAATATTATCATGGACATATCCCTTTCCATTCCTGGTGTAGACAAGAACTTTCACGTTTTTCCATTTCACCTGGTTGGATTGTCCGACAACAACCAACGTACAGGCTAACATAAAAAGAGCGAAGACGAATCCTGATAAAGTTTTCATTAATAACTGGATTTATTTCGGAATACTTGGCCTGACTTCAATTTTGCTTGGAAGGGTGCGAGGATGCATTTTCAAAAGATCAACAACAATCTGTCCAAGATCCTCCGGCTGTATCTTCCACGCATCGCTGGCATTGGGATGCGCACCATTAAATTCCGTTGCAACCGAGCCAGGCATAATTGTGGTGACTTTTATTCCGTAGCCGCGAAGATCCAGCATTGCTGCTTGTGAAAAACCAACCAGGCCGAATTTGCTGGCATTGTATGCTGAGCCGCCGGCAAAAAAGTTAGTGCCTGCAAGACTTGCCATCGTGATAATGTATCCCTTTGATTTCTTTAATGCTGGCAATGCAGCTTTAATGCTATAAAAAACACCTGAAAGATTTGTGTCGATGGTTTCTCTCCACTGCTCCAGCGTAAGCGTTTCGATATTGCCGAAATATCCCAATCCGGCATTTGCAACGAGTACATCCAATGATCCCCATTTCTTGATTACTGCATCAATAGCCTTTTGCTGAGCATCCGCATCCCTCACGTCGGCTTCAATTCCAAGCGCTTCGCCCTTTTGTAATTTATTGAGCCGATCAGCAGTTTCTACAGCTGTCTTCTTATTCCTGCTGGTTATAGCAACCTTTGCGCCTTCGTTTATGAGTGCTTCGGCAACCCCGTAACCTATACCTTTGCTGCCACCAGTAATAAGAATCACTTTTTCTTTCAATCCCGTCATGTTGTTCGTTGTTTTCTGCGAATATATTATAAAAAGCTATCAGCTGACAGCATTCAGCTGACAGCTTAGTTATAGACGTTATTAGTTATTCGTTATTAGTTAATCGTGGGTGTGGGTAGTGGGGCTTGGGTGTGCGCTCGATTATCTAACGCAGGGAATTCAATCGAGCGCTCATCGAATTTCCCTGCGAAGTGTGCATCTAAACGTAACATGGGCAGATGGGATTTTTATCAAAGTCGTACGTTACTCAATCGAGCGCACACCCAGGTCCCAGTACCCACTCCCACGACTAACGGGTAACTATTCACGGATAACGAAATCAGAGTTTCCTCAATATCTTCCGGTCGACATAAAACGTTCCAAACGGCAAAAAGGAAGATGCCATTACGACGAAGACTCTCCCGAGATTCCACCGTTGAACAACGCTTATAATTAGGGTCGCGGTGATGAACAGCACGAACAAAATTCCATGTATCATACCAATTGCCTGCGTTGCTTCAGGCACATCCATCAGGTATTTAACTGGCATTGCAACAAACATCAACAACAACAGCGACCAGCCCTCCAGCCATGCGATAACACGAAGGCGCCCGAGGTGAGATTTAAATAAATGTTTCATTCGCGGGCAAAAATAGGAATGAAATCTGAAACACGGAAACCTGAAAATCGGTTTGCTGATCGATGTGTCATTCCGGACATTGTTAGATTGAGATCGGTTGGTCTCGTGGTTTGATCACCTGCAGTATCCACGCCGTACACGAGGTATTCGCTTAGTTAAGAGTTATTTCTACTTATCATTTTTCCGTTCTATCCTGGTAAGTTTCCGATCAACTCTTATTAAAAACAATACCACTCCAGTAAGAATGATTACCAGCCCGAGTACGACAACATAGATTTTGCCATCTTGCCTGAACGTGTCTGCCATCTCAACCGACTCGCTTCCTTGCGCCATCGAAAGGGCAGGCATTAAAGTGCACAATAAAAGTTTGATTATTCTATTCAGTTTCATATTCAATTCTATTAATTCGTCGGAGTCGGATGAGAATATTTGTAAGCCAAATTCCGAGCATTGAAAATCCAATTATAGCTGCATACACCACAAACTTCATGTTGTGCGCAAGGTCGAATAGCCTGAACGTTGGATTGTCTCCGCTTCCGGGATGCAATGAATTATCAGCCATTCTGGGGAGAATATAGATCAGCGGTATTAGCGCAGCAAAGGCAAAAATATTATATACACCGCTTAGCCTCCCTCGTTGTATATCGTCGCTTACTGCATTTCTAAGGATGAAATACGCTGCATAAATCAGCAATGCAATAGAAGTGTTGTTGAGCTTCGGATCATTAGTCCAGAAAGTGCCCCACGTAAATTTACCCCACACCATGCCTGTTACTAGCCCCAGGATACCGAAGAAAAATCCTACTTTGGCTGACTGAACAGCAAAATCATCAAACTTGAATTCTGTTGTGCGAAGGAATTTGATCGAAGCCCAGACTGAAAACGTAAACTGGAACATCATGCTAAACCACATGGGCGTATGAAAATAATTGAGCCTGATGGTTTCATTTAAGATATGCAAGCGGGGCACGGGAATTAGAAATCCCGCAATTACCGTATAGTATAAAAGTATGATAGTTACAATTTTCCACCAGCTAATAGGAACAGTTTTCATTTA
>JAEZBX010000136.1 GCA_023412765.1 Bacteroidota bacterium | reverse complement strand
TTGCTAATAATATTAAGAACGAGCCAATTAATATCCTTCGTTCTGCGGATATCCGCCAAGCGTTCTGTCACTTTGCGCCTGCGGTATAGGTCTATGGATGTGGTAATCCTGAATATTGACTGCTCCTAAAGGATTATACGCCTTTACATACTCTACCAATTTTCCGGTCCGCGTCAGGTCAAACCATCTCATTAATTCGGCATCCAACTCAAGTGCCCGTTCAAGCAATATCCGGTCGATGTCTACATCACCCGCTGTAATCTGCATGGCAGCTTCCTTCCCTGGTTTAGCGGCCCTCGTTCTGACAACATTAATATCATCAGCCGCTCCTTGCAAATCATTATTCTTAAAGCGTGCTTCAGCCCGAAGTAGGAGAGCATCCCCAAGTCGCATTACAAACCAATCGCGTGATCCTGGCTCATGCTGGATCGCAGGTCTACGCGGATCTATAAATTTAGCCTGTAGACATGGGAAGAGGCGTTCGTTGTAGAAGAATGGATCTGATGGATAATAGTTAGGATCAGATGTCGCCAGAGTGCTTGCGGGGTACGACGCTTTTTGCTTTGTAATGACGGTGTACCTCACTTTAAGTTTCTCATCACCCAGCCACTTGGCATCTTGTCCAGGACCTGGAATATATAAAGCAGTGTCACCCACTTCAAATCTTCGCTTGCCAATGTCCGCTGCAGTCACAACCGTTCCATCAGCTTTTTTTGCACCCTTATCAACGTGTATCTGTTTCCACAAGGGGATACCATTGCCTGAGGCTCTGTTGTCGTTGCAATAGTAAACATGTTTGTAAGTATCGTCATAGCGTTGATCATTTTCACGAGCTTCAGCCCATACGTCTATCATATGATCGGTTGGTCTAAAGCGTTTGAAGGGACGACCATTCGCAATGTCGCGGATCATTCCAGGCTGAACGTCATACTCCATCCCAAAATACAAGTGACCACGGTTTCCCTCAGGACCATTTAATATTATGTCCGTGGAATATTGAATGGCCCAAATTACTTCACTGTTCAATTGGTTGTCCTGATTCCACAGATCCGCATGAGTGGGTTGCAATTCAAAACTGTAATCATCTATCACACTTGTAAACAATGTTTCGGCGGTGGTGAAATCGCTAGCAGACCCGAACGACTGATACCCTCTTGTCAAAAGGACATGACCAAGAAGGAATTGGGCAGCCGGCTTTGTTGCTCGCCCATATTGACCTTGGCTGCTAGGCAAGTTGGCGATGGCAAATTCAAGGTCAGGAATGATTCCTTCAGCATAGATAGTCGATTGTGGCGTCTTATTAGCAGTAACCTCTGCCTCCAAAGTTTCCTCCAGGCTAAAATGTACATCACCCCACGTTCTCACCAAATAGAAATAATAGAATGCGCGCAAGAACCGCATTTCTGCCTGACGCAAGGTTTTTAGCTCCTCACTCATGCCTTCAATCGTTCCTGACCGCGATATAATCGCGTTCGTCTGGTTGATGCCCTGATAGAGGTAGGTCCACTGTTCCAGAAGGATTGCTGCTCCCGGATTTAGTCCATTGTCATAATAGTTAAAGGACTTCCAGCCACCATCGGCACCGTTCGTATGTGTATCAGTCCCGAAAATTTGAAGGCTATATGCGCGTTCGTTGCTATATATATACCGCAGGAATGAGTAAGCTGCATCTACACCATCCTCCAGACCGGCTACAGTTGAATAATAGCCCCCGGCAGAAACTCCGGAAATTAATTCTTCGTCGAGATAGTCCTTGCACGACAGCGTAGCAGACGCTACCAGGACAAAGGTTATCAATATTGATTTTGATATTCTCCTTTTCATGATCATTTCTTTTACGTTCGGGTTAGAAAGATATGTTGACACCACCTAAGAAGAGCCTGTTCGAAGGCATCGCACCTGAGGTCACGTTACCAGCTCTTTCAGGGTCAAATAATTTATAGTCAGACCATGTTATCGGATTCAACGCAGAAACGTAGAATCTGAGCTTTGTCATTTTTAGCTTTCCTGCAATACTCTCAGGGAGCGTATAGCCGAACGTGATATTGCGAAGTTTTACGAAACCGCCGTCAAAGTACTGTAAAGAACTTCCGTAAGTTATATTTTCCTGATTCTTGTTTGGTCGAGGGTAGTCATTTGTTGGATTGTCTATTGTCCAATAATCAACATCGAGATTATTATACCTACCCTGCATAGTAGCCTGGCCGTTGCTGAATTCACTACGGATCATGAAGCCGAGACGATAGTATAAGAAAAATGATAGATCAAATCCTTTATAAGTTAACTTGTTTGTTAAACCACCATATGCCTTCGGAACATCGTTACCCAAGACCTTTCTGTCATCATTAAGGGTAATTCTTCCATCGCCATTGAGATCCTCGATCTTGATTTCGCCAGGAAATTGATCGAAGCTGTCGGCTTCCTCAACCTCGTCTGCCTGCCAAATACCCAATTTGTTGAAATCATAGAATACTCTGATCGGCTGACCGATGAACCATCCGTTTCCGACATCATCAACCAATTCCCCATTAGGTCCTCTTTGGGCAAGGTCAACAATTTTTTCTTTAAGGCTACCCAAGTTAAATTCTGCTTCCCATTTCAGGCTACCAGGCCTGTCAACAATCACAGAGCTAAGGGTAATTTCGAAACCTTTGGTTTCAGTTCCACCGACATTTTGAAGGATAAAACTATATCCAGATGTTGGAGGTAGCTGGCGATTCAAAAGCAAGGAGGTTCCAGTCGATGTCTGAAAATAGTCAACATATCCACTTAGGCGTCCATTAAAAAATGCGAAGTCGATTCCAGCATCCACGGATTCAGAATACTCCCAGCTTAGGTCAGGGCTAGGAATCAAGTTGAGGCGAAATCCCTTGGCGTCCGCATTGTTCCAATCATAGAACGTATTGGTAAGTGTGCCTTGCGTTTGATAAGGCGCCACGGCAGTGTTACCCACTTTGCCATATGATGCTCTCAACTTCAGCTCTGTAAGCCAGTTGACACCAGCCAAAAACGGTTCATCTTTCATTCTCCAGCCTACAGAAACACCGGGGAAGCTATTCCATTTGTTGCCCTCAGCCAATCGCGAAGAACCATCCCATCGCATGCTCGCTTGAAATAAGTATTTACCCTTAAATGCATAGTTGACACGACCCATATAAGAGAGCAATTGAAACTCTCCGAAATTGGTGCTATTACCTGTAAGTGAACCGAGCCCCAGATTATACCATAAGGCTGATTCATAGGGCAGATTTTGGGCACCCATAAAACTCTCTGTGTATTCCTGATGCGCAGCACTTTGTAGAGCCGTAAGTCCGATGCTATGTTCACCAAAGGACTTATTGTAGGTAAGTAAATTCTCTAATGTATAACCTGTCTGTTCTCCTTGATAAAAAGATCCGAACGGAGAACCGTTCTTACGAGGATTCGTGAATTGTCCTTCGAAAATCCCTCGGTCTCGTGTCCATACATCTTGTCCTATCAGGAATTTATATTTCAAACCGTCAATTATATTAACATCCAGGAAAACAGATGAAAAAAGGCGCTTGTCTTTGCGTTCATCTACACGTTTGCCTGGAACAAGCTCAGATAAGGGATTTGATCTTATTCCATCAGATATTGGCAAGAATATAATGTTACCCTCTGCATCATAAGGCAAGCCGAGCGGTGTTTGATTGACGGCCTCAGGAATGACAGAACTTGATCCAAAATTGTCGGTTATGTTCGAATAATTTACGGCGGCACCAATCTTGAATCGATTACTAATGTCATGGTCAACGTTTATGCGACCTGTATACCTTTTATAGTCTACACCTTTTATCAGGCCTTCTTCCTTAAAATTGCTAAAGGAAAGAAATATGCGCGTCTTCTCGGTACCCGCGCGTATGCTCAACTGGTTATTCAGCTGAGAGCCTTTGCGATAAATCAGGTCCTGCCAGTCAGTCGACAATCCGTTTTGGACAGAATTAAGTTCAACAGCGTCGTTGAAAACTGCAGCATCATCCGGTATCGTCGACCCAGGAGCACCCCATGCAGCCCGTCCCGATTGACCATTCGAAGCCAGGCGATTCGCTTCCCTTTTTAAATCTGCAAATTGGGCACCGTTCATCATTGGGATAGTTCGGAAGGCCTCAGAAATCCCATATGTTGTGGTGAAATTTACTTTGGTAACTCCAGGTTCACCTCTCTTAGTGGTTACAAGAATAACCCCATTAGAACCTCTTGATCCATAAACGGCCTGCGATGCAGCATCCTTCAAAACTTCCACGGATTCAATATCCGAAGAATTAAAATCCGCGAAGGTGGCGGTACCAGCGGTCATTGGAATACCATCAATTACAAAGAGTGGATCGTTTGATGCAGTAAGCGATCTTCTACCACGGATCGTAATCGTTGGTGCTTCACCAGGACGTCCGCCGTTTTGCAGTACGTCAACACCGGCAATTTGGCCCTTCATGGCATCCATGGCATTTGGTGTAGGGATAGATGCAATCGCTTCACCGCTCACAGTGGAAATGGCAGATGTTACATCGCGTTTTTCCTGTGTTCCGTATCCGACGACAATCACTTCCGACAGTTGTTCAACATCGGCAACCATCGATACATTGATTGTACTCCGGTTGTTTATAGGTTGTTCCTGTGCCGCATAGCCGATGAAAGAAAACACCAATGTGCCAGCTGCCTGGTCGGCGCTAAGGTTAAGACGATATACGCCTTCAGCATCTGTTGTAGTTCCATTTGATGTTCCTTTGACAATTACGTTCACACCGGGCATACCCACGCCTGCATCATCAGTTACCTTTCCGGTAATGGTTTGGGACTGAAAAAAGCCAGGACGAGAAAGGGTGCTGGTTGCGGAACCAGCGGAAATCAAATCTCCTGAATAACCGCACACAGAAATCGTGCACAGCGTCATCCAGCATACTTGTAGTAGTACTCTTCGCATATTAATTTGGGGTTAAGGGATATACTTTTAATAGGGGCTGATGCATTCAATTATGAAATGCATACGGTTCGAAACTTCCACCTGAGAGGGTAGACGAACATCGCCGCGACATCGGCGGCCTGACAGAATTTTGTAGAATGTAGTGCATAGGTTCGGGTTTTGGGTTATGATTTGGATAGTGAAAATATGCGCAATCGATTGCACATATATGGTAAAAGTATCGCTTATATAGCAATTACTATCCTGTACTGTCCTTAATGATATGTGTGAATTTTAACTAATTGATTATCATCTGATTAAAAGCCATAAAACAGCTTGTGCACACAGGGTCGAACACGTTTGTTACATCGGTTACCAGGCATGCGCTATCGATTACTCATAATTTGAGAAAACTAATCACCTGACCAGTGGTATAAGCATTACTGAACCACCCAATCCCGATGGCTTTGGCAACCAATGGGCTGCATTAAATATTCCGTTCTGCCGATTTTCAGATTTTCTCGCAGGGAAGTTGACGTTGTAAAACTTCTTCCATGACACCTGTTTTCGATCCAGATCAGAAATGCGATTAGCCATCAGGTTGGCAACTTTAATTTCGAGTTGGTTTTTTCTTTCAAGAAGTGTATCATCAACACTTACCTGAAAGTCAGGCCCGATCAAAATGCCCAACGATGTTCCATTAAGAATAACTTCGGCACTTTCCCTTACTTCACCCAGATCGATTATCCAGGATGTCGCCTTTTGTGAAGGCTTTCGAAATTCAATTGAGTAAACTCCCACGCCCGAAAACGACTTGTACTGATCATTAGAAAGCGTAGTCCAGAATTTTGGAGAACTTAATTTCCGTGGTACGGGGAGTTCGGGCCCTCCCTCTGTGAAGGTCAGCTGCCAGGATCCCGTTATTTCCAACGGGGTACCTGTACGCTCAGCATACGGAAATTGTTTTCCGTCAATCCCCCTGGAGTCTATTTCTACAATAATTGTTTCCCTCGGCTGCAGGTGGATCCATACATCGAGCCTGCCTGATGTCGATACTCGCGTCCTTGCCCTTCCAATATTTCCGGTCATTGGATCGAATAGTACTGCGCTTTGTCCCGCCGATTGCAGCGTTATCCATCCTTCAAATGATTTCTCGCTGTTCCCGAGAAAATAAAGGTCAGAACCATTCGCAGACTCCTTTCTAAGAAATTGCAATCCATGATCCACCAACGTTTCCCTATATACCAACGCTATTTTCAGCAAATGAGGAAGATCGTTTCCTACAACAGCACTGCCTGATCCTACCCTTACTTCATTGTTAGTGGCATCGTTAAGGTTTACCTGTGCCATCAGATTCTTGTACTCTGATTCTTTTGTTTCCAGGTTATGATAACCACTCACGGATGAAGGAATTCCTTCGAAGAAAATAATTTTTGCTCCCTGTCCAGCGAGCGTTAATAACGACTTAATAGTGGATAGCGGAATATATTTACATTTCGGAACAACAATGGTTTTATACTGGTTGCCACCTTCAGTGACAAGTGCGTTACCTTCGAATTTAGTTTTATCAATCTGTTTATCGGAAATGTAATCGAAGGCATAGCCTTGTGTCAGCATCAGTTCAGCCGCACGTTTAAAAGCTGACCCTTCGAACTGCGCACCCACAGCGTCAAAATGCTCAATCATTTCTTCACTCGGAGTGGAAAAGCGATCATGTATTGGATAGTAAAGCAGTACGTCATTGTTAATTCTTGAATTCTGCAATATCGATTGAGTTCTTTCAACATACTTGTTCAATGCGTGAAAATGTGGCCATAAGGAATTGCGCGGGTTAAGATGAACGGCGGCGTAAAACAACCAACCAGGCCATGCCTCTCCTGGAGGAGAATAAGTTGCACCATGATAGAATATGTGGTTAACCCCCTGAAGCATGAATCGATCAACAGCCACCTTAATATCAGAGAGCGTGGATTCAAAATGTTCATTCAGCCATGTCGCAGATTCCGAAGAGATCAGTTTTTTTCCGGTAACATGTCCTGCAGAGGTGGCCATTTTTATTCGCAATGGCTCCACCCCTTCTATTTCGGGTATATCAACCGTTGCGTATAGGTCTAAAATATTTGATGGCGATCCATGAGCCTGATTTCTTACAAGTGCATCGTGTTTATGAGCCCATTCTCTCCATGGTCGTGTAAAATTTTCAAGCACCAATTCCGAAATTGTCTCACGGTAGTCGCACAGGATCCGTTCATTCTTTTCAGGCTCATCATCCGCGAACAATGCCGGAAGGTAATCTCTTATGTCATAGCCTCTTCTAAATTTAAACTGATCAAAAAGATCGGGAGTCCAATCGGCGTTACCCCTT
>JAEZBX010000044.1 GCA_023412765.1 Bacteroidota bacterium | reverse complement strand
GATAGAAATCTCCCTTTGCTGGATAAAAAAGCGGCCCTTTAAAACGTTTAGCCATGTTGGCCAGAATTTCGTTTTGCGAGTTGATGAATACTGTGCCTTTGTTCGTGATAAGATGTTGATACAATTCCGACTTAGCGCGGATAATATTTTCATAACTCCCAAACAACCCGATGTGCGCTCTGCCAATATTTGTTATGAATCCGTGCGAAGGATTGGCCAGCGTGCAAAGGAATGCTATTTCTCCCAGGTGATTTGCTCCCATTTCTACAACAGCCATTTCTATACTCCTGTCAATTGACAGCAGTGTAAGCGGTACACCAATGTGATTGTTTAAATTTCCTTTCGTAGCGAACGTCTTGAACTTCTTGCTCAAAACAGCATGCAACAGTTCCTTGCTGGTTGTCTTCCCATTCGAACCAGTCAATCCAATCACCGGGATCTTTAATTGGTCACGATGATGGCGGGATAATTTCTGCAAGGTCTCCAGTACATTGTCGACAAGTATACAGCGTTGGTCATTGGCATATTCTTTTTCATCGACCACCGCATATATTGCTCCCTTTTCGAGGGCCTGGCTTGCAAAGGTGTTGGCGTTAAATTTATCGCCTTTCAGAGCAAAGAAAATTGACCCCGGTGTTATTTGACGGGTGTCGGTCGATATCTTGCCCGATTCTAAAAATTTTTCGTATAGTTCTTTAATTTCCATTGCAATTCAGTTACCCATGGTTGCCGGGCGCTGGCGAAAAAGTATCTTGCAAGTAATACAACAGTGTGCGTTTGACCAACGTTAAGCATAAAGAATAATTTGATGCGCTCCGCCTTTAGCTTATTGCTATTCTTGTTTCCGGTGGTTCTCCACGCGCAATTCACCTATGTATTAGATCAGAGTATACCTGTCGCCGATGAGAACGGCAATGAAATCAGTCTTGCATGGGCAGGTGGACTAAACGCGGTACACTACAATACAATGGACCTTAACGGCGATGGTAAGGACGACCTCGTTCTGTTCGACAGGATGGGAGATAGGATTTTTACCTTCCTCAATGAGGATAATAAGTATGTCTATTCTCCCGACTTCGAAGAATTTTTTCCGGATGACGTGACTAATTGGCTTCTGCTAAGGGATTATAACTGCGATGGCAAGAAGGACATTTTCACAGGTAATATTCAGGGTATCAAAGTTTATACAAATGTCACGGGGCCAAATGAAGATTTGAAATGGGAACATTATACGTTTTTCAGCGGCACAAATTCAAGAAGTGATGTACTACTTACGAAAGGGTTCACCAGCATGATCAACCTTCAACTCCAATTTGATGACCTGCCTTCGATAACCGATGCTGATGGTGATGGCGACCTGGATATCTTTAATGTGCATTTTGTTGGCGATGGGACAATCGAGTTTCACAAGAATTTTAGCATGGAAAGGTATGGCACCTGCGATTCACTTGCCTTCGAGCGCATAACCCAACAGTGGGGTGGTGTCACAGAATGCGAATGTGGTGAGTTTGCTTTTAACAATGACGACTGCAATCATTCAGGAGGCCGAACCAAGCACGCCGGAGGGAAAAGCCTTTTAATGGTGGATGTTGATAAAAATGGTACGTTGGATGCTTTAATCTCTGAGGCAGAATGTAACAACCTGTATGCACTGTTGAACGAAGGGACCGCCGAGAACCCGGTTATTGACACCTTTGTTCCTTTCCCGGAAACATCGCCCGCAAGCTTTGTGATTTATCCTTCGCCGTTCTACGAGGATGTTGACTTTGACGGAAGAAGAGATCTTCTCGTGGTGCCGAATATTTTCTCCAAGCCTGCGGATATATTTAATGCAAACCTCAACAATTCGAACTGGCTTTATAAGAATAACGGGACCGATACTGCACCCAATTTTACGTTTTCAACCAGTTCCTTCATGCAGGATCAAATGATTGATGTCGGCGACAACGCTGTTCCGGCCTTTGCAGATTACGAAGGTGATGGTGATCTCGATTTGTTCGTTAGCAACAACGGACTTCCTGGCCAAGGAACAACGATATGGTTGTATGAAAACGTCGGCACTGCGTCGGACCCGAGCTTCAGATTGGCCGATAAGGATGTCTTCTCTTTTTCGCAATCAAACTTTTTCAACTTAAAGATCCAGGTGGCGGATATTAACCACGATCTGAAAAACGATCTGGTTTTCACAGCAACAAGTTTCTTGAACGGCCAAACCCGACTATTCTATTTCGCGAATAAGGCAACGGCTGGCATGGACTTCTCCGGGGTAAGCATCTCGGAAATAGATGTTCCGATTACAAGTTTAGAAAATGTAAGCTGTGTCGACGTCAATGGTGATGGGTTCCAGGATCTGCTGATCGGAAAAAGCAATGGTAATCTTCAGTACTGGAAGAATGCGGGCCAGGCTACTCCGCAATTTTCTCTGGAAGACGATTCTTTTTTGGGTATACCCCCTGGCATCTTTCGTCAGAACATTGCCGCTGCTGAAGGCGACCTTGATGGCGATGGCAACCTTGACCTGATCCTGGGCGATCAGCGCGGCGTTATCTCAATTGTCAGCAATTTTCGGGAGGCTCCCGACGGTGGTCCTGAAATTTCAGGTCTCGTTTTCAATTCCATAAAGCAGGCATACACCTCCCGAAATCTTGGGGGACGTGTTTGGCCGACAACAGCGAACCTTTTCAATACAGACAAGCCTGCCATTGTGATTGGCAATGTGTTGGGTGGGATCTCAGTGCTCAGAAACGATGAAGGCCGTTCTCTGCCAAAAGATCCGGTCGTGGTAATTTATCCCAATCCGCTTGACAAGGAATCGCAGGACGTGAATGTCAGGGTGGATCGGCCGGCAACATTGCGGGTCTACAATGCATTGGGTCAGGAAATTGTAGCACCCGTCCAGATTCCAGGCACTGAAACGTTTACATTTCGTATGCCCTTCGTACCTGACGGAGTATATTTTCTGCGCGTCACGTCTCAGGGGCGGTCTGTCGGGCAGAGACTGGTTGTCCACTAAAGTCGGCAATTACTATCCTTCGTCAAGTAATTCCATTTAACTGTGAATTAATTTCTGTCATCTTTGCACCGCCAAAGAAAACGTGCAATGATGGAATATGCTTTTATTTTCGATATGGATGGGGTTATTGTGGACAGCAATCCGGTTCACAAGATTGCCCTCCAACAATTTTGTGAGCAACACGGGTATCACCTATCTGAAAAGGACCTGAGGGAAAAAATTTATGGACGAACAAATCGTGATTGGTTGCTGAATTTGTTTGGCGAGCTCGATGAAACAACGATCAGGAAGTATGCTGAAGAAAAAGAGGCTCTTTTTCGCAGTTTGTACAATGATATTGCGCCACTCAATGGATTGATTTCTTTCCTGGATCAACTCAATGAATTGAAAATAAGTAGGGCGATTGCGACCTC
This sequence comes from Bacteroidota bacterium, assembly GCA_023412765.1. Lineage (GTDB taxonomy): Bacteria > Bacteroidota > Bacteroidia > Cytophagales > Cyclobacteriaceae > Chryseolinea. The sequence continues at coordinate 7,153 of JAEZBX010000044.1, read as the reverse complement.
CGCTCCCCGTGCAAACGTTGATTTTACCCTGGATCGCACCAGCACCCGGCAGTATTTCAAAACTATCCTCGACGACTCGTTCGTGACTGAGGGTAAGCCGAACCCACAAATTTATATCAAATCTGCCCAGGCCTTGGAATTTGAGCCTGGCCGGTGCATTGTTCTCGAGGACTCGTTGTCGGGTGTGACTGCAGGCAAACGCGCTGGCTGTAAAGTAGTTGGGCTTACCACGACACACAGCCCGGAAGAACTTGCCGAAGCTGATTGGGTAATAAAAGATTTCGAAGGAATTAGCCCTAAAATGTTGATTTCTCAACTTTACGAGAGCCCGGCGAAATGATAATTCGACACGAGGTTGGATTTTTACGGGCGGGTACCGATATTTGCAGTCCTTTTTAAAAGGGACTTCTAAATTACGTTGAAATATGGCACGAGTTTGTCAAATAACAGGGAAAAGACCTCAAGTTGGAAACAATGTTTCCCACGCTAACAATAAGACTAAACGCAGATTCTTACCGAATCTTCAAAAGAAACGTTTCTTTGTGCCAGAGGAAAACAAATGGATAACCTTGAAGGTATCCACAAAAGGAATCAAGACGATATCAAAATACGGCATCACGGCTGTCCTTAAGGAAGCTAAGGCGAAGGGCCACCTGGTGCTTTAATAATAACAGAAAAAATCATGGCAAAGAAAGGCAATAGAATCCAGGTGATTTTGGAATGCACCGAGCATAAGAATACAAATATGCCGGGCATGAGCCGCTACATCACGACTAAAAATCGTAAGAACACTACCGAAAGACTTGAATTGAAGAAATACAATCCAATCTTGAAGAAATACACTGTCCACAAAGAAATTAAATAATTATGGCAAAGAAAGTTGTTGCGTCTCTTAAGAAAACCGACGGAAAGAGCTTTGCAAAAGTGATCCGCGCAGTGAAGTCCGAGAAGACTGGTGCCTATACTTTTAAGGAAGAAATCGTACCTGCGGACCTGGTCAAAGAAGTGCTCGCGAAGAAGTAATTCATCGCTGAAGAATTTGAAAAGTCCCCATGAGGGACTTTTTTTGTTTAAAACGAACCTCTCTATGGCAATATTTGGTAACCTGTTTTCCAAAGAAAAGAAGGAAACGCTCGACAAAGGTTTGCAAAAAACCAAGGACAGTTTCTTTGGTAAACTGGGAAAGGCGCTCGTCGGCAAGTCTACCGTTGACGATGAGGTTCTTGATAACCTGGAAGAGGTCCTGGTTTCATCAGATGTCGGGGTGTCTACTACTTTGAAAATTATAGATCGTATCCAGCAGCGGGTAGCCAGGGATAAATACCTGGGCACATCGGAACTCGACCGCATATTGAAAGAGGAAATTGCTGGTCTTTTGTCTGAAAATAATTCTCCTGATGTGGAGGATTTTCAAACTCCTTCCGACAAGAAACCATACGTTATTATGGTTGTTGGCGTGAATGGTGTTGGAAAGACTACAACAATTGGAAAGCTTGCTGCCCAGTTTAAGAAGAAAGGGAAGAACGTATTGCTGGGAGCTGCAGACACGTTTCGCGCGGCTGCTGTTGATCAGTTGAAGCTATGGGGTGAGCGTGTAGGCGTACCGGTAGTTTCAAAGGGAATGAACACAGATCCTTCGGCCGTAGCTTTTGACGCTGTAAAGGCCGGTGTTGAAACGGGCGCTGACATTATCATTATAGACACCGCAGGCCGTCTTCATACCAAGGTGAATCTTATGTCGGAACTAACAAAGATCAAGCGTGTGATGCAAAAAGTAATTGCTGACGCACCGCACGAAGTTTTGTTGGTATTAGATGGAAGTACGGGACAAAATGCAATGATCCAGGCAACAGAGTTTACCAAGGCAACTGACGTCACGGCGCTTGCGATCACGAAGCTGGATGGGACCGCCAAAGGTGGTGTTGTTATCGGAATCTCCGATGAATTTAAAATTCCAGTGCGATATATCGGTGTTGGTGAAAAGGTTGATGACCTGCAGACTTTCAACAAAGTTGAATTTGTTGATTCACTTTTTAAGAAGAGTTGATTCCCTTTTACATTCTACAGCCGATAGCCATCGGTTGAGAATTTTACATTTTGCGGTTAATAATATCCAGCCGATAGCTATCGGCTGTAAAACTTCAAATTTAGAATGTAAAACTTATTTCCTCGCCCCTGCCTTCCTTACAGGAATACGAACAAATATCTGATAGTTGAATCCCCAATAAGAATCCTTGTAGGTGCGCCCATAACCCGGGACATCAGCTGGGATGATTTTGTCTGTCTCATCATGCTTCAAACCAAACTTGAACCGTGCAGTGTATCCCATCCATAATATTTTCCAGATCTTGACGCGTATGCCTGTCGTTAGTTCGAACCATCGCGCATTGATACCACTGTGAGCAAACCTCAAATTTTCACGTCCGGTTGTAAAGGGGTTGTAAATATCAATGGTAAGATCTTCTGAAAAATTAGCTCGTCCGTAGCGAGCGCCAACAAAGAACAAATTGCGATCAATATCCTTTAAGAGAAAATTTACATCCACACCTACTCGCCAGTAGGTTCCATCGTTTGAATAATTGCCAGAGTCGCTCTTAAATGTCCTCGCCCACGATCCATAATCTAAGGCGAGATAGTACCTTCTAAAATCTATGTCTGCATTTATTTCCCACCCGCTAAAATCATTTTGAAACTGTGTCTTTCCGAGACTGATAAGGTCCGTTCCGATTCGGATGCCGGTGGGAATGTAGTCTTTGATCGTAACAGTATCGCGCCGGACAGAGTCCTTCTTCTGTGCATATGCCAGGGTGCTCAGCAATGTGAGAAGCAATATTTCAATTAACCGTGATCTCAACATTTCGTACTGCGGGAAATTGAAGTGTTCTACCGTTGTTTGGGATATTGATGTTGGCAACCTCGGATGCTTCGCGCAACCCAGTGATCACAGGGTTGGGGCATGCGTTGAATAAAGTGAGCGATGATTTGTTGTATTCAACACTTAGTGTTTCAACAATATTATCACTGTGAACGATACGGAAGGTCGACACATCTGAATTAACATCGACCGGTAGGGTAACCGTGTTTGTTGTAATGGGCTCATCACCAATCAAGTCGTCAGACAAATGATCTGCCGTTATGCTTGTGATGGTCACTCCCTTCAGCACATTATTGGCTCCCGTGACAAAATCAACCTTTAGTAAGTTCGTCGGGGGGCAGCTGAACACACGCAGGTTCGTAGCATGAGGATCAAGCAAAGCTCTCACCGGTTCGCCCAGGTCATCAAGTCCATAGCTCACCGAGTCGAAAGTATGTTCGCGATAAGTCAGATTGTTGACAAAGGTTTGAACTCCGCAAGGCCTGTAACGTTCCTCGGTAGTAAGATTATAGGTAACGTTGAGCGTATAGGTGGATAGTTCAGTTTCAAAAGTATAGGCAGCTGAATTTTTTGTAAGATCAACGGGCAGCTTAACGGTTGTAAGAAAGGTGTCGGAATATAGCGTTTTGCCGTTGATATCTTTGATTGAATTGAATTTATGGCTGCGTAACCGGGCTTGTGGATTGCTGATAGTGACCCCGTTGGTGGTCCCCGATAATTGATAAAACTCAATAGCGAGCGTGTCTGTCTCAGGACATCGATAGATGTCAATGTTCGGTCCCCCGGCTTTTGTTGGAGATGAGTTTACGACCCGCACCGAATCGAACTCATGATTTAGGATGCGAAGATTAGACAATTCAAAGCTGGAACCGCATTCCTCTGAGATGTATTGATTTTTGACGTCGTAGGCAAATGATAAGGCCCTTGTCCTATCAACTTCATCAAAAGAAAGGCTTCCTTCGGTTTCAAAATAGTTGAGCTTACCTTCCAATGATATGAGCTTTACCCACTTACCACTCCCAGGTTCTTTTAGGACAACAGAGTCACCCTGCCCCGTGCCAATCACCCGAAAAGTTATTCCAATGATATCGTTATGCAATTGAAAGCAGTCAGGTTCATCCAAACAAGATACAGTCAAAATTAAAAAGAAGGCGAACCAGGTTAATTTTTTCATCCCTTTGCAAAGATCTCAGCCATTAATTGCTTCATTTCATTCATTTTCGCCGCAATGCATCGATAAATGTAACCCTTTACAGTGGCTGTAAAGATAATTTAACGCTCTGATGCCCAAATTCTGTGCCCGGTTATTTTTAGTATTTTTGCAGACTTAATCGAAAAGGGTTGAAGACCAAGGGGAATCGAAAGAATCAGGTAAACATCGTCACGCTAGGTTGCTCTAAAAATCTGGTGGACTCAGAGGTATTGCTTACGCAACTTCGCGGCAACGGTATAGATGCTGTTCATGAATCTGCGACCGATGATGCACGTGTGGTTGTGATCAATACCTGTGGTTTTGTTGACAACGCAAAGCAAGAGTCGATCGATACAATCCTTCGATATGTCGATGCAAAGGAAGAAGGAATTGTTGACAAGGTGTATGTTACAGGTTGTCTTTCACAAAGGTATAAGGACGATCTCGAAAAGGAGATCCCCAGTGTCGACGCATGGTTTGGCACGCGCGACCTTTCCCGTATTTTGAAGGTGTTTAAAGCTAACTATCGACAGGAACTTGTTGGTGAACGCATCCTGACTAATCCATCGCATTACGCTTATTTGAAAATTTCTGAAGGATGCGACAGGCCATGCTCATTCTGTGCCATCCCGTTAATGCGCGGCAGGCACATCTCGCGCCCGATGGAAGAACTTGTAACTGAAGCAAAAAATCTTGCCAGGCAAGGAACGAAAGAATTGTTGCTTATCGCACAAGACTCTACTTACTACGGGCTTGACCTATACAAGAAACGAAATCTTGCCGAGCTTATGCAACGGCTGTCAGATGTGAATGGAATTGAATGGATACGTCTCCATTATGCGTTTCCTGCAGGGTTTCCAATGGATGTACTGGATGTTATGGCTGAAAGACAAAACATTTGCAGGTATCTCGACATTCCATTGCAACATGGATCCAGCCGGATGCTGCAAATGATGAGAAGAGGCACAACACGGGAGAAAACTGAGGAATTGCTTCAAACCATCCGCTCTAAAGTACCTGGAATTGCCATTCGTACAACGATGATTACCGGTCATCCTGGCGAGTCTGAACAAGATTTTGAGGAGTTGTTAGATTTCGTCAACCGATCCAGGTTCGACCGGCTTGGAGTGTTTACTTATTCCCACGAGGAAGACACGCACTCCTATTCCATGATCGATGATGTTCCTGAGGAGGTGAAAGAGGAGCGTATGAATGAGTTGATGGAACTTCAGCAAAACATTTCGCTTGATCTCAACCAAAGAAAGGTAGGACAAACTTTTAAGGTATTGGTAGATCGCAAGGAAGGCGGAAATTTCATAGGAAGAACGGAATTTGACTCACCGGAGGTCGACAATGAAGTTATCATAAATTCATTTGAGTACCTGCGTGTTGGGGAGTTTGTAGACGTCAAAGTCACCGCTGCTTCGGAATTTGACCTTACAGGCGACGTGGTTCCTGTCGCGTAAAAATTCAAACCTAAAATATAATTTACCGTTATTCGGTTTATGGTTTTAAGAATGCCCACCAACTCTTATTCCTGTCATGCAGCTTGATAAAGTCTCCTTGGCTGATACCCAAACATTCAGTCGTTTTTTTCTGGATTATATTGAGCGTAAGGAGGCACTGGTTCCGTTTTATAATAGATATCCAAGCATTGAAAATTTCCTGGAGCAGATTGGAGAGAAATCAACTAACTTTTCTCAAGAAAACAGGGATGTGCTTGTAGCCGCACTTGAGAAACAATACGAAGGAATAACCTTACCTCGTGCAGTTTCAGAAAATATCAAACTTCTCCAAAGCGAAAAAACTTTCACCGTCACAACGGGACATCAGCTTAACATATTTACAGGACCTCTTTATTTCATTTATAAAATCGTGACAGTGATCAATACATGTCACGCATTGAAGGTACGTCATCCTGAGCATAATTTTGTTCCTGTTTTTTGGATGGCATCAGAAGATCATGACTACGATGAGATTAAATATTTTAATCTCGAATCGAAGAAGTATGTGTGGGAAACGGATCAACAAGGTGCTGTGGGAAGATTTAGCCCGAAAGGACTTGACAAGCTTGCAGATGAAGTTCCAGGCGACGTACAAATTTTCAGAAATGCATATTCGAAATTCAAAACGCTTAGCCAGGCCGTTAGATATTATGTGAATGAGTTGTTCGGACATAAAGGCCTTGTTGTATTGGATGGTGATTCGCGATCTCTTAAGAATAAATTCAGGGATGCAATGATCTCTGATATTTTCAGTCAGACCAACAAGCAAATTGTTGATGGCACCAACAATGGTCTTGAGGATAACGGCTATAAGACTCAGGTGTATTGCAGGGAAATAAACTTCTTCTACCTTGACGATGGTGTCAGAAGTCGTATAGAAAAGCAAGGAGATCGTTTTACAGTTGTCGATACGGATATATCTTTTTCGGAAGAAGAGTTAAGAAAGCTGATCGATGAAGAGCCGGAAAAATTGAGTCCGAATGTCATATTACGACCTCTATACCAGGAAACAATCTTACCAAATCTCGCTTACGTCGGAGGACCGGCGGAGGTTATTTACTGGCTACAATTGAAGGGAGTGTTTGATAAGGCGGGAGTAACGTTTCCCATTATCATGCCACGAAACTTTGGTCTTACAATTAGTCACGAGATTAATCGTAAACTATCAAAGACAGGATTAGAGCTTAAGGACTTTTTCGAAGAGAAGAATTATCTGTTTAATCATTGGGTGCTGAAACACGCTGTTCGGAACTTGACTGTCGGCAGTGAACGGGCGGAAATTGAAAAGATCTTTGATGACCTGGGAGAAAGGGCATCAGCATTGGATAAGTCGTTGGCACCTTTTGTTGCCGCCGAGCGGCAGCGAGCATTAAACAGTCTTGAAAAAATTGAGCGAAATCTGATACGTGCCGAGAAGCGATTACATGACGACAAATTCAGACAAATTGAGCATGTAAAAGACGCCCTGTTTCCAAGCGGCGGACTTCAGGAACGCACCGAAAATTTCCTTGCATTTTACCAGCAAGACCCGCACTTCATTCAAAAGCTACTCGACAATTTTGATCCATTTGATTTTCGGGT
>JAEZBX010000283.1 GCA_023412765.1 Bacteroidota bacterium | reverse complement strand
TAATAAACCATCAATTTGTCGTTGCCGATGTCTGGCGTCCTAACGATCATCATTCCTTTAAAGCGATCATTAACGTAATGCTGAAGATCTTCCGGATCGATGAACTTAGTGAGATCAAACTGGGAATTAATCAACAGGTAATGTGGCTTTTTGTTGAAGCTGCTAAAATAGTCTTCAATCAATTTGTACACTGTTTTGTAGAATTTCTCTTTGTCCATACACGTTTAATGTTTGTATCAAATTGCCCTAACGAAAAAGTATGCCAGCGGCCGGCATCATTTTTCGGTGGTATTGTACCTGCCTGATGGGTATAAGGCACCCAAGACGAGGGAACATTTTCCGCAATTTCAGGCAGGTTTCTTACATACAAACCAACGGCAATAAGTAACCACTTAACCTTAAAATTGCCTGTTTAACGCTACTTTTGGGCTCGGAAGGGCAAAAAAATTGACAAAAATCGACCAGTTCTGTCACGGATTAGCTACCTGAACTGTCATAACGAATTGACCATGCTGAATATTAAAGAAATATCGACTGCCAAACCGGGCTTTGAGGAGTTAAAAGCGATTCTCTTACCATTCTCCTACAATATCACCGGTGATTTTATGGCGGCCGAAGACATCGTCCAGGAAGTTTTGACGAAGCACTTTATGGTATTGGATCCTTCCATAGTAAATCCAAAGCATTACCTGATCCGGGCAGTAATCAATCGTTCGATCAATGAAAAAAAAATGCTGCGCACCCGGATGGAGGATTACCGCGGACGATGGCTCCCTACACCCATTCTCACGGAAGACAGCATTTATCGCGAGGTAGATCGAAAAAAAATTCTTCACTACTCGCTATTGGTTTTGCTTGAGCGATTAAACGCGAAAGAACGCGCGGTTTTCATCTTGAAAGAAACATTTGACTTTGAGCACGAAGAAATTGCAGAGATACTTGGGATTAAGGTTGACCATTCACGTCAGCTATTGAAAAGAGCGAAAGAAAAAATTTCTCATCTCGCCACACCGACTGTTCAAACTAAATCAAATAGTGTCCCATTCCTGGAGGACCTTGTGGAGGCTATTTCCAAATCGGACATTGCGCGCACAAAGCTTCTCTTAAGCAAAGATGTTCAATGCATGTCGGATGGCGGTAAGGTGAAAGCAGCGCGCAATATGTTGACGGGTCCTGATCGAGTTTCTAGATTCTTAAAAGCAGTTTATGGCAAGTATTATCCTGAAGGGGCTGAATGGCGAATTGTCGAGATAAATTTTCATCCGGCAATTGTGTTTACCTTAAACGGGCAATTATTCAGATGCATCATTTTCGATATTAAAGAAGATGTAGTTCAAAAAATATTCATAGTCGTAAATCCTGATAAACTTCAGCGGCTAAAATTACAGTAGGGTTGTCACGCGACCGAGGCATAAGTTGTCTTAAGGGAGAACTAAAACTAAAATGTGATGGAACCTAGAATAACATTTGCCGAATTCCCCGAGGGATTGTACCCGCTTTTGAAAAATATCGAAGTGTATTTGAAGAAGACAATTCCTCATCCTTACATAGGCCTTATAAAAATGCGAGCATCGCAGATCAATGGATGCGGTTATTGTCTTGATATGCACTATAAGGAATCAACAAAAGCTGGTGAAACAGCTCAGCGCCTGTATCTTCTGCCTGCATGGAAAGAGTCACCGGTATACACTGAGCAGGAAAAAGCTGTTTTAAATCTAACCGACTCCCTGACGAAAATTTCTGAAAAAGAACCTGAAGAGATTGAAAAGGCCTACGATATTATGGCCAAACATTTTTCGAAGCAGGAAATTGCAAACTTTGTTTTAGCCATCTGTCAGATCAATTCCTGGAATCGGCTTTCGATAACTTTCGGAAACATTCCGGGAAGCTATCAACTGGAATCAACGGAAACAAAAAAAGAGGTGCTGTTATAGCGCCTCTTTTTTCTTAACTATTGTGAAGATAGTTTATTCCTTATCTTTTTCTTTGACAACATTTCCGTCAGCATCGAATTTTACTTTCTTGGTTTCAGCACCATTAGATAATTCAACACTATAGAAAGTCTTGCCATCTTTTTCTTTCTTCATTGCATTTCCTACTGTCCAGCCAGAATAATCCTGACCTTGCAAAGCTGATTGAATAGAAGCAGGAAGTTCACTAGCTGCGATAGCTTGTCCATCCTGATCCTGGCTCATTTCAGTTTGAGGAGCTGGGCTGGCTACAGAAGCTGTATCTTGTGCGAGAACTGCAACAGATCCAGCAGTCATAAATGCGAATGCTAACAATAACTTTTTCATGGTGTTTAGTTTTTTAGATTGAACATTTTATTTTTTTGAAGTCTTAATCGTCTCCACCCTCCGTAGACGAAAGAATGTACCCGAAACTGATCACTTTGTAACATTCTGATTTGCAGCATGTTGAAAAAGTGTGGATTTTGATGCTTCACAAAAAAGTATGGAAAAAGTCTACAATTCAGGGATAAAAGGTTACAAAGCTGTCACCTGACAGCTATCAGCCGACAGCTTGTTCGTAGCACTCTAAGGGTATCGATTGTTTTTCATGTTTCTCAATAGGAGTAAGGAATAGGGAATAGGGTGCACTCTTTGCGCCCGACCTTATTCCTTACTCCTTATTCCTTATTCCCTATTCCTTTTTCCAGTTCATGTTTTGAAAAATTCCGAAGCGCAATAACGAATACGGAATAAGGCTGAACTCTTTGCGCCCGACCCTATTCCTTACTCCTTATTCCCTATTCCTTTTTTTAGTTGACAGGAACAATCATAGATTCGATAAACATTAAGGATAAAAACTAGATTTTACGTGTGCGGAAGACGTCAACTCGCCAATGATGATAAATTTGTTGAATGCGGTATACATCTTTCATTCTTATTTCCCTGGTTGCCTCTATTTGCAGCGCGCAATCACTTCAAGAAACGCATGCTGGCGAAGTCGTTGTAGAACCACCTACATTGATCTGTGCCGGTTTCGAATGGAAAATAGAAGGTGATGTAAATAGAAATGCTTCTGTCGCAGTCGCGTTTCGAAAAATAGGAGACACATCATGGAAGCATGCACTACCACTTCTGCGAATTGGTGGTGAAAAAATTTATGGTCACGAACAACCATGGGTCTATACGACACCGGATATGTTTGCAGGCAGCATTTTCAATCTTGATCCAGGGACTGATTATGAATGCAGACTTCAATTAAGCGACCCGGACGGCGTTGAAGGGCAGAGTGATTATATTGTGAAGTTTCGCACGAAGAACGAGCCGAAGCCATATGAAAACGGGAATGTTTATCACGTTTACCCTCCGGGTTTCAAAGGCCCAAAAGAAAGTCCAGCATTCACAGGGCTGAATGAAGCATATTATGGTGTAGGCAATACGGGTGACTGGTGGAATGTTCCTGAACCTCGGGTGCGCGCAGGAGATATTATCCTCGTTCATGCAGGACTTTACAAAGGCAAACGCCTGAAATATGCGGATTCCCTCGCGCTCGATTTTCATGGGGCTTACGTACTAACGCAAAAAGGAACACCTGATAAACCAATCACCATAAAAGCTGCTGGCGATGGTGAAGTAATTTTTGATGGCGATGGAGCATACCGTCTTTTTGATGTGATGGCAGCTGACTACCATTACTTCGAAGGTTTTACAATTCGGAATACTGATATCGCCTTCTATGCTGGATTGAAACGAGTGATGGGCTCAAGTGGACTCACTGTCAAAAATTGCAGGATGGAAGATATCGGGATGGGTGTTGTAACCTACAACGCGGACTCAAAGGATTTTTATATCGCCGACAATGTAATGATCGGTCGTCATGACCCTGATACGCTGGTTGGATGGTACGGTCTTGAACATCCATCACCACTTACCTCTTACTATGCTGTCAAGGTCTATGGACAAAGCCACGTCGTTTGTCATAATTCCATTTCTTTTTTTCATGATGGCATTTGCGTCGATACACACGGTTTGCCCGAGGAGGGAAAGCCGTTGTGTGTCTCTATTGACTTCTATCGAAACGATATTTTTAATATGGCCGATGATTTCATTGAAGCCGATGGTGGGGTGCATAACATAAGGGTGTTTGAGAACAGAGGCTTCAATGCGTACCACGCTGCATTAAGTGCGCAACCAATTTTTGGTGGCCCGGTGTATTTTATCAGAAATGTTTGTTACAACGTTCCGGGTACTGCTTTAAAATATACTGTCAGACCTTCCGGAATTTTTACATATCACAACACATTCGTGGCGGATGTTGGGATTGCAAACTTCTCAAACGGTCACTTCAGAAATAATCTGTTTGTTGGTTGGGATGATAGAAGACCGATACTTTCAGGAACAACATTTACCACTTACAGCACACTCGACTATAATGGATATGGAAAGAAGAATCCAGCCAAAACAAATTTTAGATGGAGGTATCCTTCACGCGATTCTTTAAACCATGTTGATGAAAAGCAGCTAAAGTTTTCAGAGTTCAATACGCTAAAAGAATTTCGAAAATCAACTGGCTTTGAACGCCATGGGATCGAAGTAGATCATACAGATTTTGTAAACGTAAAGATGCCTGATGCCTCACGAAAAGGTCTTGTTTATCCTGTCGAAGGTTATGATTTCAGACTAAGACCAAAAAGCAATGCGATAGATGCTGGTGTAGTTTTACCCAATATTAATGATAACTTTTCCGGGAAGGCTCCTGACATTGGCGCGATTGAAGTGGGCCAGGCTTCTCCGCATTATGGACCGCGAAAATAATGAAGACTATTTCTTTTCCTTCGGTTTTGTCTTTCTCCCGGTTTCAAGTTTCACCTTAGTCTCCCTCACTGCGATCCTGGGCAATTCAGATTCTTTTTCTTTTAGAAATTTCACTACAGCAGCTCGATTATACTTAATCATGCTGCGAAGGATCCACGAAATCGCCTTAGTGATCAGGACGCTTTTTTCAGACTTCAGTCGGTCTACATTCTGCAAAGCAACTTCTGACAACTCATGGTTTTCAAAATGGCTAAGCGGCGAACAAAAAAATACTATGGATGCACGTTGTTTGCTGATGTTCTTACTCTTCGAGAATTTAATTAACAGGGGTTTCCATTTCGACCATTGGTTCACAATTTCTGTGCGGGTGTACTTGCTGGTACACACTGCATCAATTTCTGCCCAGCCCTCGAGCTGATCCAGCCAGTTATCGAATATTCGGGGGTCGAATTTGCGCTGCTCCTTCTTGGAATAATCCAATAATATTCCGGCCATCCATTTCTCAGTAGCAGATTCACCATGGATCAGGTCGTTTAGTACTTTAGCAAATGCTTCCGCCGAAAGATCGGGGTGTGCCTTCAGCCACTCTTTTCCAATGCTTCGAAGCAATCCGGAACTGATAGCGTAACGGGGATGCTGATTACCTAAATAATTGTCGAGGTATGTATGCTGGGTCGGTTTGCCTGATTTTTCCTTGATTTGCTTCAGAATCTGAAGGTGAAAAGGGCTTTTCATATGTTGAAATCTTTATATTAGGCTAGTATAATCCGGGGTTGTATTAAATCCAATGTTGCGCTGCTTTTTTAATGTTTTGTTGGTCCTCATCGGCTTCGCTGCGTTGGCTCAATCGCCGGTCTCCGTACAACAGGAAGCATCTCAGTTCAAAAAAAATTTATTGGAACACCATGTGGGTCCCAGACCCATAGACGACGCTTTTTCGAAGGATGCATTCGACCTTTTTCTCAAACAGTTGGATCCCAATCGCCATTACTTTTCCCAAAAAGACATAGCCCAAATTTCGGCTTACAGAAACACTATCGATGACGAAATAAATGGTTCGTCATGGCAGCTGTTGCCAGAAGTGACGCAACGGCTTAGCAAGAATCTTAAATCTATCAAGACTATCATCGAGCAACATACGGCCAAGCCCTTTGACTTCAGTAAGGACGAACTTTACTATTCCAATAAGGAATGGCCCGCTGATGAAAAGGAAATGCAAACGCGCTGGCTCCAGCACCTGAAGGTAGAAACGCTCAATGAACTAATACGACTGAAGAAATCACAATCAGCTAATGATGCCAAATTTCTCCAAACGAAAGAAGTTGAGGCTCGAAGCAACACAAAAAAATCTGCAATACGGTCAGTGCAGAGAATTGTGGAGCATCCTATGGGCTTCGAAGATTACGTTGCGTCATTGTACTTACGCGCGATTGGTCTTGCTTTCGATCCGCACAGTGTCCATTTGTCATATAGTGAAATGAATGATTATATAACATCTCTTGGGACCGAAGGGTATTATTTTGGAATTACAATAACTGAAAATGAACGAGGCGAGATGATAATTGACGAACTCACACCTGGTGGCGCTGCCTGGAGGTCGGGTATTGTGCAATCAGGCGATGTGATCGAAAAAGTTAGATGGGGTGCAAATGAATGGATTGAAGTCAGTGGTATGAGCCGCGGTGAGCTTAACGACTTGCTGATGGAGTCAAACCATGTTGTTATGGAATTCGTGTTGAGAGAAGGGTGTGGAGTTCGCAAGAACGTTGTGTTGAAGAAGGAAAAGATGGAGTCGGATGATAACGTTGTGAAAAGCCTGATCCTGGCGGGGAAGAAGCGGATAGGTTACATTTCACTACCAGGGTTTTACTCTGCATGGAGTGGCAGTGAAAGCTCGCGATGCGCAAATGATGTTGCCAAAGAAATTCTGAAGTTAAAAAAAGAAAACATCGATGGTCTCATTCTTGATGTGCGATTTAATGGCGGGGGGTCTTTGTACGAGGCGGTAGCGATGGCAGGAATTTTCATCGATGCTGGCCCAATGGGAATGATCAAGGATAACACCGGTGTGGTTAACTCTATCAAAGATATGAACCGGGGGACGGTGTACGATGGGCCACTCGTTTTGATGGTCAATGGCCTTAGCGCATCTGCATCCGAATTCCTTGCAGCAGCACTTCAGGATTATAAACGTGCTGTTGTTGTGGGAAGCACAACTTACGGGAAGGCTACCGGACAAAGGATTTTTCCAATGCAGCCTGGTAAAGTAGAATTAGACCATACGCTGGATATAAATTCAGGTTGGGGATTTTCAACGATCACCGCGATGAAAATATACCGCGTAACGGGGAAGACCGCACAGAAATATGGTGTTACTCCCGATATCCTGATACCGGATTTGTATGATCTTGCAGGACTGGGTGAATCCCATGCGACCGGAGCATTGTCTTCTGACTCAGTAAAAAAGAAAGCTTACTACACGCCTCTCAATCCACTGCCAGTTCAGGAATTACGAAGCAAAAGCAATCTTCGGGTAAGCGCAAGTGAAGCGTTCACGCTCACAGGTGAATGCAGTAAAGAAATCGGTGCTTTCCAGCAAAAGCTTGATACAGTCTCGTTATCGTGGCCAGAGTATCAAAGAATCGCCGATAGAAGGACTGCATTATTCTCAAGGCTACAGGAAATGAGCAGTCAACGTGTGCCGCCTTTCAAGATAAATGCACACGCCTTTGGCCAGCAGCGCTTGCAAATGGATGAGTACGCAAAACAACAAAACGACTCCTGGGTTGAAAAACTTTCGAGAGATATTTCTTTAGAGGAAGCTTATTTTATTATTTGTGACTATATCGCGGTAGGATCCGCAAATTGATTATGAAATCCTTATTGGTGAGTATGCTGGTAGTGTTGATGTTTCAATCGGGCGTCTTTGCGCAAATGCCAGAGAGTCCGGTGGATCACATGAATGCTCTTAATGACATGGAGGAGAATCTGCAGAAGAAATATTTGTCGTACATGAGCGAGGTCGCGCATGGCAGAAGAGCGCGAAAGATGGAGAAGCGCAGAACAGAGCTTCTTAACTCAATAAGTCAGTCAATCGCAGAAGGTGGCAGGCTGCGCCTCTACAAGAATGATCCAGCCCTTCGAAACGCTTTCAAGGAATACTGGTCTGTATTACTAACTATCTTTAAGGAGGACTACCACAAGATCGTCGATATGGAAGAAGTAGCCGAGCGATCTTACGATGCGATGGAGCAATACCTTTTGATCCAGGAGAAAGCAAATGAAAAACTTCATGAAGCACATTCATCTGTGCGCTCTGCTTACGAAGCTTTTGCCGCGCGCCACAATGTGAGGTTGACGGAAGGTCAGTCTACCAAACTTTCAGAGCGTTTACAAAAGGCAGGTGAGGTAAACAGCTACATGAACAAGGTCTTTCTGCTGTTTTTTAAAAGTAATGTTCAGGAAGATCTTATGCTCGAAGCGTTGAAGAATAATGACGTCAACGGTGTAGAACAAAGCAAGAACAGTCTTGGCAGGTTTTCATCGGAAGGGTTGCAACGCCTTGACACGATGAAATCATACGATGACGACAGGTCTTTAATAGCCGCATGCAAGGAGGTATTAGAATTTCAAAAAGACGAGGCTGCAAATAAGGCCTCATATATGACAGACTTCCTGATGAAAAAGGAGGAGTTCGATAAGTTAAGGAAAGCTTTTGAATCGAAGCCCGCAAACCGTAGAACCCAGGATGATGTTAATGCTTTCAATAAGTCGGTCGATGATTATAATAAAGCTGTAAACTCGTTTAATAATACTTCGGCTCAGCTGGATAAGAGCCGATCCAAGGTTCTCACTAACTGGGAAGCTACCCGCAAGAAATTTATGGATACCCACATTCCTCACAAACTATAATGTCCATTAAGGAAAAACAAGTTCATATCCAGATCGGCTGTGCTGATGCGCGCGATCTAAGTCAGACACAGCTGGATGCGGTTTCAAAAACAACTGAGTCATTCAGGAAAAAAGGGATCGAGATTGAAATGCACGTGATTAGAGCGGCAGGGTCATTTGTCACACCCGATGTGGTGATGGATATCAAGCGCACATTTGAACAAGTCCAGAGAAAAAATGACGAAAATGTTCCCATGCGTTATTTTGTTCATATTCAAACGCACGGCCACCTTACTGAGGAGTCAAACGATCACTACATTAGTCATGTCCATGATTTGCATATTGTAGACGGATCTCCCTTGAACTGCGGGATGCTCCATGCTTCGGAAGTAGGCGTTGAGATCGAGGAAATGATAGTTGCTGAAAAGCCCGAGATCAAAGTGAAGGGCAAGACATATCGAATCCTGAATGATACCAGCATAAAAATGTTGTTGCGTGAGGTATATGCGTATGATGGTTACCTCGCCGGCGACTGGATCAGTAGTATCGATCTGCTGCGGACGCATACGCGGCATCAGAGAACGAGGTTGGAAAAAGCGATTGCGAATGATCCTGAACTGAAGGTCCTCAATATAAAAATCACGAGCGGGATTCAGGATTATGCGATTCATTCCTTAATTCGTGTCGACGATGGAGATCCACCAGTTCCGTTTTGGGATACTGTGCAACTGGAGGTGAGGAAGCATGCGGAAAACAATCGACAAGCAAAAGAACTTTTGATCAATCAATCAAAGAAGCAACAACCATTGGCGGGATTGATTTCGATGAGCGATCCAAAGCAAGCGTCTCGCACAAGGGCTGCCAATTTTTACATGACGAGAAAGGGCATCAAACACACCGGCGAATATTTGCCCAACACGTTGTTTAATATGACAGGCACATCGTTTGACATCCCGCATACGCCTTTCGGTCCTTATGTAATTGCGGGGTTCTTCTTTGCAGTTAAGCATCTTAAGCTTACCGACCAGATGGTTATGGGATATGACAAAGAGCAGACCACCCGGATCATGCAAAAGATAGCAAATGACCCTTTGATGAATATGTTCGCGAAAAAATTTAAGGTCAAGCTTATCCCCATAAACCATATCGACCTTGAAAAATTCCGCACGTGATTACATGTTCATGTGTATGGAATAATATCATTGCCCGAAATCGGACGATTATGTTCCGAAATGAAATATTCTTGTTCATGAAATGGTTGAATCAGCTACGTGAGAGTGTATGTTTCTCTCCGGCATAATAATCGCGCCGCAGTGAGAAACCTGATGAACGATGTTTATTAACTTTCTTAAAGTAATTTTTAGAAATCTGCTGCGCAGGAAATTTTTTGCAGCTCTCAACATATCCGGGCTATCAATTGGGACAGCATGTTGTATTGTGATCTATCTTTTCACAACCAGTGAAATGTCGTACGACAAGTTTCACGATGATGGTGAAAAGATCTTCCGTGCGCTGAGACAATCAAACATAAACGGAATGCCATACAACATCGGTGTAACGTCTGCTCCATACGCCGATGCGCTGCAACAGGACTACGACAGCCGGGTTCACTCCACAACAAGAGCGCTGGCCTTTAATAGCGTCATTAAGCATGACACCAAAGCTTACATAGAAGAAAAACTCTTGCTTGCCGACGCAAATTTCTTTGAGTTCTTTTCTTATCCACTCGCTGTCGGCGATCCGGCGCAAGTGCTAAGTCAACCAAACAATATCATCATATCCAAAAGCCTTGCAAAAAAGTATTTTGGGAACGAAGACCCGATAGGCAAGACTCTGCGGATGGATGACCAATACGACCTGGTTGTGACAGGAATTCTGGAAGACTTTCAACAGAAAACACATCTTCAGTTCGAGGCGGTGGTGTCCACTTCAATTATTGCCAACGAAGAATGGTTCGATGACTGGTGGGCAAACTCCTTTTACACCTACGTTAAGCTGGAGAACGAAAGCGATGCTGCTTTTTTGAATAAAACATTCTCGGCTTTCATGGAAAAGTATCTCGGGGGTGATTTCATCCGCGTCGGGAATAAAACCGGGCTTATATTAGAACGCCTGCATGATATTTATTTTAATTATGACACCCGTTACGAAACCAATATTCTCCATGGTGATCGGCGATACGTATTTATTTTTGGGAGCGTAGGAGTTCTCCTGATTCTGTTAGCCTCTATTAATTATATCAACCTGGCTACTGCCCAAACAAACGAAAGAGCGAAGGAAGTAGGCGTTCGCAAAGCACTCGGTTCCTCGCAGAAGAAAGTTGCGATTCAATTCTTATCCGAATCATTTTTTCTTTGCCTGATTTCGTTGACAATGGGTATTTGTATAGCTCAATTTGCCATTCCTTTCTTTAACAAAGTTTTTGCGCTATCGATACCCGGTCTTTTTAGCGATCCTTATTTGTTGATTTTCCTGATTAGCCTGTTGCTAATCGTCTCTGTCATTTCCGGTGCTTATCCATCTTTTCTCCTGGCAACCTTTAAGCCCGTAAAAATTTTGAAAGGTGAAGTAAAAGGAAACCTGCAGTATTTGTTTTTGAGGAAAGCGCTTGTGGTTTTCCAATTCTCAATTTCAGCTTTCATGTTGATTGCCACATTGTTGGTGAGCAGTCAGCTGTCTTTCATGCAAGAGATGGATCTTGGATACAAACCTGAGCAGCTTGTTGTCGTCAATATTAATAACAATGCGATCCAACGACAGGGCAATGCCTTCAAAAATGAACTACTCCGAAACAACAGCAACATACTTAATGGGTCCTATACCTCCGGTTATCCCGGAGGATTCTATGATGCGTCAACGATAAGCCTACTGGGCAGTGATGAAAACTTGAGAATGCGAACGTTGTGGTGTGATGAGGACTTACTGAAAACAATGGATTTGAAATTGATTTCCGGAAGATTCTTTTCCAGTGAATTTCCATCGGACAGTACATCTTCGGTAATTCTGAATGAAACAGCGGTTAGGCAATTCGGGTGGACTCCTGAGGAGGCAATCGGAAAACAAGTAATGCGTGCACAATTTGATTCTACTTTTAGATCGGTTGTCGGTGTTATAGAGGATTATCATTACACATCATTGAAGCAGAAAATAGAACCTTTGATTATTTCTAATGCCGGCTCGGGAGGACATTTACTACTAAAGGTATCCGGCACAAATATTTCGCGTACTGTTGCTGATTTACAACAGACGTGGGATCGGTTTGCAACGGGTTTCCCGCTGGAGTTTGTTTTTCTTGACGAGGTAATCGGAAGACTATACACCAGTGAAATAGTGCAGGGTAAAATATTCAGGATTTTCTCTGTGATTTCCGTCGTGATTGCATGCCTGGGTATTCTTGGTCTCGCATCCTACATCTCTGCGCAAAGGAGGAAAGAGATAGGAATAAGAAAAGTGCTCGGTGCCACTGCAGGGCAAGTCTCCTTGCTGTTGATGAGAGATCTTATTTTATTGGTTGTCGTAGCTAATGCAATCGCAATTGGTGTGGCCTATTGGGCAATAGGTGAATGGTCTACCGGGTTTGCATATAGAGCACCGTTAAACCCACTACTTTTCATTCTCGGCGCGCTAATTGTTTTTGCCATCGCGTTAATAATCGTAGGTGTAAATGCATCAAAAGTAGCTGTCGAGAACCCGACCAGCGCGTTGCGTTCCGAATGATCCCGGAGCAATTCTAATTTGTCAAGTTGGCGAAACGTTAACTCGTAGATAAAGGTAGCGCTATGTCTGAACGCATTTAACCGCGGAGTCCGCGGAGCGAATGCACGCGGAGTTCGCGGAGAAAGGCATTAACGCCTTAAATCGTGATTATTATCGGAGGATTTTAATGAAGAACTCAGCGTCCTCAGCGTGGATTTTCCTCAGCGGTCTCAGCGGTAAAATGAAATCCCGGCAAAAATGTACACTATCCGCAACGTGGTATTCTATTGAGCTCACAACACTACACCGTAATTTCCTGATTAAACAATGATGCGACAAAGTTTTATTGTCGCATTTTGCCCCCTTCTTTGTCGTCTAGGACATACGTCTTCAATTCTACGCTATGTATTTTTACATGAAGAATAAAAAAATCAAAGCCATGAAAAACAAGTTAATATCAAATGGACTCTGGTTCGACAGCGAGGCTGAAGAAGCAGCAAAATTTTATACATCGGTGTTTCCGCAATCTGAAATAAGTAAAACAGTTCGTTATGGAAAGGAGGGCTTTGAGATTCATCAGCGTCCTGAAGGTTCCGTGA
Source organism: Bacteroidota bacterium (assembly GCA_023412765.1). Classification (GTDB taxonomy): domain Bacteria; phylum Bacteroidota; class Bacteroidia; order Cytophagales; family Cyclobacteriaceae; genus Chryseolinea. The sequence continues at coordinate 7,576 of JAEZBX010000283.1, read as the reverse complement.
TGGTTGTCGAATTCAATTTGTCGGGCGAAAAGTTCGTCGCAATCAACGGGGGTCCGCTTTTTACTTTCAATCCCAGCATCTCATATTTTGTTGTATGCGAAACGATGGAAGAAACAGATCGCATTTGGAACAAATTGAGTGAGGGAGGTAATGTCCTGATGCCCTATCAGAAGTATGACTGGAGTGAAAAGTACGGATGGGTAAGTGATAGGTATGGATTGTCGTGGCAGGTGTCGTACGGAAAGATATCGGACGTCGGACAAAAGATTACCCCATCTTTTCTGTTTGTCGGTGAACAAGCTGGCCGGGCACGAGAGGCATTGGATTTCTATACTTCTGTGTTTAAGAATTCCGCAGTGCAGGGTGTAACAAAGCACCAAGCGGGTGGACAAGAACCCGAAGGCAACATAGCGCATGCACAGTTTACGCTTGAAGGGCAAACCTTCATGATTATGGAGAGCGCTTTGAAGGAACACAACTTCCAGTTCAACGAAGCGATTTCAATCATAATCAACTGCCCATCGCAGAAAGAGATCGACTATTACTGGAATGCACTGACTGCCGACGGAGGCATGGAAAGCAACTGTGGGTGGCTCAAAGACAAGTTCGGTGTTTCATGGCAGGTAAATTCTGTGGAATTGGGTCGTATGTTAAATGATCCGGATAAAGAAAAAGTCGCCAGGGTTACCAAGGCATTTCTGCGAATGAAAAAATTTGATGTGGCGAAGCTGAGAGACGTGTTTGAGAATCCAGTAGCTGTGCATTAGCATAGGTATAGGGTATAAGGTATAGGGTATAAGCGCACTTTGCCAGACCAACCTTATTCCTTATTCCCTATTCCTTTTTTCCAAATGAGTAAGTTCAGAAAAGATCTGGTGACAAGATACGATCTAAAATCCGTGCGCCTTATACCCTATACCCTATACCTGTTATAATTCAACTTTCCGGGTCAGTGGGGATGCAATTCCGACACACCACTTTTTAAATTGTAAAGCATTTTGACTTCGGTGGCTGAAAGCGCTTTACTAAACAGTGAGATATCATCCATCAAACCAACATAATTCCCTGTACCAAGCCGCATCGTCACTTTGGAAGTATCCCAGAGGAACGGCTCTCTCACAGGACCACTTTGTCCAGCGTACTCCCCATTGAAGTATAGCTTAGCCCGACCGATATCTGTTCCATTTAGCTCCCAGGTAATGGCTACGTGGGTCCATTTATCCTTTGTAAAGGGAGGGTTAGAGATTTTGAGCAGGTGCCAGAAAAATTCTTCCGCCGCACCCTGACGTTTGTTAACATCCCATACCCGTTCATCTCCTAAAACGCCGAGCCTCATGTCAGGTGGCACGTCATTTTTCGTTATATCAAGCCATATGGCGTCGCTCGCATAGTACTTATCTGTTACCTGGATTGGATCGCAATATTGATCCGGGATCTCGTTTGGATCAAGACTCATCCATAAGGACAACGTTCCATTAAAATCCTTCTCTTTATACTCGATATTTTTGTCCAATTTATAGAACACCACATGACTATTCTCCTTAGAAAAGGACAGGGCATCTCCATACCTTCCTTTTCCTTTAGCAATTGCCAGGGGAGGTGTACCTAGCCCGGCCGTTGTAGGAATTGGATTTTGTTCGCGGCTGCCTTTGAAATCTCCGGTGTATACCTTTCTATCTCCCTTGCCGAAGTCTGCATCAGCTCCATTATTGAACGATATGTGGAAGGTCAGCGCATTGGATAGGGCGTTGATGTCGGCAGCAGCGTATGCGAGGTCGACAAGAGTGGACATTTCAACGTTTCCTACCTTTTCGTTTGTCGTATCAAAGGAGAAAAAGAGAGCGCTGGAAACAAATGCAATAACTTTTAAGGACGTTGTGTTCATAGTTAGAGGAAAGTCAATATTATAAATCTAAGACTTTCTGATCAAAATGCGACTTAATTCGTTCTGGCAAATTACATAGTGCTGTCACCACATGGAAGATCGTTGTTTATATGAAATATCGTTCCAAGCGCAATCGCTCAGCGCCCTCAGCTTGTATTTCCTCAACGTTTTCAGCGGGTAAATATGCCTTAGGATCGATACTGCCCAGTCGCATCGTTCATGCGTGCAGCTAAGTTTCGTTTTTACTGCAGAGTACCGGAGGAAATACACGCAGAGGCCGCTCAGCCTCTACGAATTATTTTAGCTGCTTTATAACGGGAGTACGCTCGCTGTAAATTGGTAGTGACCTCTGAATTTTTTTTCTATTGTGAAACAGGTGTTAGTATATGATACATAATTGCTAACCCTTTGGCTGAAGTTTGCTCTTCCTTTACGCAATCGTTCGGAAACGTTTTTTAATAAGGACCCTCAAAATTATTCAGTTATGAAAAAGTCTATAGTACTTATCTCGCTGATGACCGGCTTCATCTCCGGCGCTTACTCACAGTTTAACACAAATTATGGAACTGGTACCGGAGCAACGGGCTTTATTAATAGCACGTTTGGTTACTACGCGGGCAATGATCTTACCGCCGCAGCGACGGGTAATTCTTTTTTCGGTGCTTACAGCGGAAGAAATAATACCGGCGGGTACGGTAATTCTTTTTTTGGAAGAGAAAGTGGTTATAGTAATACAACAGGCGGGAATAATACTGCCATTGGCCAGGAAGCCCTTCGTAATAACCAGACCGGCATTTACAATGTGGCTGTTGGAACGTTGTCGCTTTCCAGGAACCTTTCAAACCATAACACAGCCGTAGGAAGTTCCGCGTTAACCTACAACACGTCAGGATACGCCAATACCGCTGTTGGGTCTGCATCTTTGCTCGAAAATGTGAGTGGTATTTTCAATACTGCGGTTGGATATGGTGCTATGCTTGGAAACACAATTGGAAGTGAGAACACAGCCCTTGGTAGCGACGCCTTATTTACTAATGACACCGGGTTTTCCAATACCTCGGTAGGATTTCAATCCCTTTACAACACTACAAAAAGCAGGAATACAGCGATAGGAGCAAAGGCGTTATTCAGCACTACTACAGGCCACAGCAATACGGCGAGTGGATATTACGCCTTGTATGAAAATACCCTTGGTTATTATAATGTAGCTTCTGGTAGCAATGCGATGAGGGCGAATGTTGATGGAAACTTTAATACAGCTGTGGGTTATTATGCAATGGGTGATAACATGAATGGTTCGCATAACACAGCGTCGGGATTCCGCGCACTGGACAACAACACGACAGGAATTCACAACACAGCGCTTGGTTCACATGCATTAAACCATATCACAACCGGAAATTATAACACAGGATTAGGCTATAATGCAGGACCAGCAACTGCCGACCTCGTTAACACCACAGCAATTGGTTACCAGGCATCGCCGAAAGCATCAAATCAAGTACGCGTAGGAAACACAGCGGTTACAAGTATCGGCGGTCAGGTTTCATGGACGACCTTTTCCGATGGTCGTTTTAAGAAAGACGTCAAAGAGGATGTTTCTGGTCTCGACTTCATTAATCATCTCCGGCCTGTTAGTTACGTGGTTGAAAAAACTGCAATGAACAAATTTCTTAACGTTTCGGACAGTGCTAATTCTTCGGCCGAAGCAAGAAACATCCCTGCACGTCAGACGGGTTTTGTCGCGCAGGAAGTTGAAGCGATCGTAAAGAAGACTGGATATGTTTTCTACGGAGTAGATGCTCCGAAAAATGATGGGGATCATTATGGAATTCGATATGCGGAGTTTGTAGTTCCGCTGGTGAAAGCGGTTCAGGAATTGTCTTCGCAGGTTGAGGAACAGCAACAGCAAATTCAATTGTTGCTGGCGAAGCTGGATTCAAAAAGTGAAACAAATACGAAGTCAGGTAGCGATACCGGTGCAACGCTTCTGCAGAATAACCCGAACCCATTCGACTTTCAAACTGAAATCAGAATGAATTTACCAGATAAGGCAGGGAATGCAAGTCTAATGATCTACAGCCTGGAAGGTAAACAAATGAAAAATATTATGGTGATGGACCGTGGTGACGTATCTGTAAGGATTTTGGCGAACGAATTAAGAGCTGGAATGTATATATATGCGTTGCTTGTGGATGGAAAGATCGTGGATTCCAAAAGAATGATATTGACGGAATAGGACCAGTCTATCGCAAAGCTTACTAGCTTGTTGCAACAATGATTTCATTTATAAAAATACGAGTCTATTCGATACTCACTCAGTTACCGAAACTCGTATGAATAATGTTCCCGAAAAAAACCTCTTACTTGCCCGGCACTTGATAGCCAACTTTTTGTGAAAGACGAAGTGCTTCAAGAGTTTCATCAACGGTAAGCAGCGGCGTTGTTTCAAATTTTGATAACGCGCCTCCGCCAGTGATCGCGAGTCCAACCGCCGCCATGGAGATATTGTCTGAAGCTTGCCAGATACAATATCCGTCATATGCTCCAAACGCATACCAAAAGCCATACAGTTTTCCGCCTACGGACTCGATATATTTAGTTGCAGCTATACGTCGGTCTTCCGGATTTTTCATCAATCGTGCCCATGTCTCCGGTGTGTAGCTGAATTTTGTCAAGTAGAAATGTGAGGTGTTCTTTGAAGTATCCTGCGTCGGGTTTTGTGCGGGCTGCTGGAAGCCAAATAAACAGAGTAGAAAAATGCCGAATAAAACAGCGGTGGGAGTTTTCATAGTATTTATTTTTGAAGAGTGGAATATAATGTCGCGAGAATTGAAAAGGTTATTTTCTAATAAGACTAGGATTAAGATCCGGGCGTTCGGTAGCCCACACTTTGCGCGCGTTTAAGTGCTTCAATTGTTTCCTCCACCGTGACCAAAGGCGTTGTTTCGAATTTTGATAATGCACCCCCTCCGCTGATTGCAATGGCAACTGCTACCATTGAAACGTTGTCAGGCGCCTCCCATAGGTTGTAACCATCATATGTTCCGAATGCGTACCAAAATCCGTGTAGCTTTCCGCCCACCGATTCAATATACTTTCGCGCGGCATCCCTGCGATCTTCGGGATTCTTGGATAGTCGTGCCCATGTTTCAGGCGTGTAGCTAAAACGTGTTAGATAAAGACCCATGGTATTTAGTTTTTAGTATTGCCTACTCTGTTCGGTTTTCGGCTTCTCCGTGGGAATTATTGAAGTATTTTCCTTAAGTCACTGCCATCTTGCTGAAGGAGTTCATCTTCTCTGAAGCCCTGCACCGTCGTTTAACTTAGCGCACGCAGCAAGAAAATGCTATAAAATTTTCTCACCGAAGCATCTAGAAGAGTAACAAGGTCGATTTGTCTGGGCCAATGCGTAGGGCGGAAACGAAATTCCTAATTCACCTAATCTTTCACCAAATACGACAACGGGTAATCACGCACTAAGTGGTCTATATTCGAAGTTAATCGATGATCGGCAAATAACAAGAACGGGATGCTTGAAAGTTTAAGGCTTCGCTACCTTAATCGGAGAGTGGTAGGTTCTGGTTTCGCGTGCCAGTTGGAGCGACCGCTTTTTAAAAACCAGGCTTGCGCAGCTAGTTGTTTAGAGACTTATAATACGCACAAACGTTCTTCATTACACACTCCGCATGCTTCGGATTCTTAGGGCGACAAGTTTCCCGACCCAGGAATGAGATTGCCATCCCGGCTTCACCCCAATCTTTCGGATCAAGTACTTCCATCATTTGTTTTTCAATTTTCTTTGGATCGGTGCCAGTAGCAATACCAAGGCGAGGGGCTACCCGAACAACGTGGAGATCAACGATGATGCCCTCTGCCGGCGCGCCAGCTTCACGCATAATTACATTGGCGGACTTACGACCAATGCCGGGAAGAGCTGTAAGCTCATCCATTGTCAACGGAATATTCTTGTCGTTCTTAATCTGTGCCGCCAGATTCATCAGCCACTTCGATTTGTTGGCAAAGTTGCGGACTTTGCTGAGCAATGCGTGCAAGTCATCTTGCTTAGCTTTGGCAAGTGACTTCATGTTCGGGAATACTTTAAAAAAATCCGGTGTAACCTTGTTGATATGCGCGTCGGAATCCTGTGCGGCGAGGATCACCATCACCACCAGTTGATAAGTATTTTTGTAATCGAGCGGAAATTTTTTGCTTTTATATTTTTTGATAAGGGGTTGGATATCTTTTTGCCAATTTCTGCGGGCCATATTCTTTTTTTTGGATTTTTTAAAGATAACAGCTTGCTCGAAAATTGTATAGAGTTAAGCCGAATGTTTCGCCTTCAAATTGTTAAAGAAAAATCTGTAACAATGAGATCGGGCTTTTTTGTGCGAGCGCAGTAGATACTGAATACTCTTTAACTCCATGACGTTTGCATGTAATCTAATCTGGTTTTTTTACGTTATACTTAAAGACGCCATCGTATTCGCGCATTCATAGATTAGAATTACCAAATGTTATCGATTAAAATAATAGACGAGCGAAATAAGGAAGACTACCCGATGCATTTCGCGTACAACGAGAAGCGAAAGTCGGCTACGTTGTCTTTCGCCGGGCGCCATTCAATTGTTGACATGGTCAATACAATCGACGACCTTATCAGTCTTATGTCCGCAAAGGTTCAAATTGCCATGGAGGGTCCTATTGGTGATCAGATAAAGCGGCGCATTCTGCTTGGCGAATCGATCTTCGTCATTGACCGACAAGCGCAGACGCTGAAATAAATAAAATCGTTAGTAACTCGCGCCATTTTTGGCGATCCTGTCTCTGCGTTACATCAATGTATTTTATTCTGGATCTTTTAAGGAATAGGGGATAGGGAATAAGGGATAAGGGTGCTCTTCATCATATTTTCTACCCAACCTCCACCTACCTTATTCCTTATTCCCTATTCCTCTTTTAAAAACTGACGAAGTAGGATTAGGCACATGCGCCCACGACGAGTGATGCATTCGATACCCTGCCAGAAAGGTTTACTGTGGAATAAGGACAGCAATTCTAACTGTCGGAGTAGACGCTGGCGACGGGAATGTTTTGCCAGGGTTAGATTAAATAACCCTTACCCCGAAATCAAGTAAATATCGGTGGTATTGTGATCCCGCTTAAAGCCTTGGCATAGTTTTTACCGATTAAAGGAATAAAATGAATGACTATGAAAAAGGAGAATGAAAAAAATTCAGGACAAAGTTTTACTGACCAGCAGCAAAGTACGGACAACGCTATCAACGAACGGATAAAAGGAGAGAAGGGTAAAAATAAACTTGATCCGCAAGAAGCAAACAATCCCAGGAACCGCAATCGGCAGACCGACACCGGAAGTAAAAAATCAGGTGGTGGAAAGCAAAAAGGCCCAGGAATGTGATTTGAAAAGAAGCATGCTGAAAAAAGTTTGACCTCCGAGGTGTGAAGTTTCGCTTTAGGGGGCTTGAAGATTCTTCTTGGTAAAAAATTTATAGGCCGTCAGTTGGTTCAAATTGTGAGCCCTATACCTTATACCTCTATACCTTATCTCTTATTCGCTTTCCTGACTTAGGAAGTAGCACTAGTCTTTAAAACTTATTTGCTTTGAAGCGTTGTGGCCAATACCGGATTACTTAATAACCACCCAAAAGCTTCCCACTGTTTGTCAAT
>JAEZBX010000249.1 GCA_023412765.1 Bacteroidota bacterium | reverse complement strand
CCGCTGTTCTGATTTCACTAAGTTTTTTGGTGTATAATCAGGTTAAGAGGAAGCAGATTGGGTTTTAGGTTTAAAGTTTTAAGTTTAAAGTTTAAGGTTTAAAGTTTAAAGTTTGAGGTTTGAGGTTTGAGGTTTGAGGTTTGAAGTTTGAGGTATCGCTCGAAGATGACTTGCGAAATTGGCTCGGGTGTTACTTCGGTGTTCGATATTCCGTGTTGGATAATCGGTGTTGGTGGGTCTTTGCCACACTTTCGACGTTCCCTATACCTTATACCCTATACCTCCTTATTCCTTATTCCTTATTCCTTATTCCTTATTCCCTATTCCTTTCCCACGCACCCAAACAACATTCTCCAATAAAACCCAGGGCGAAGAAGTAATTTCTTCTTCTCCACGTTCGCCAATGAATCAATCAGGAATTGTCGTGCGACAGGCGAACTGTTGGCCTTTTTTACAACGAAGTTAAAGAGAAAGGGATACCGGCACAGGTGTTGTAAGCCGTGACTCAATTTCAATTCTTTCCACATCCTTTTATAAACCTCGCGATCGTATTCAAGATTGAATGCGGATGAAAAATCCTGCCTCTCAAATGCATTCATGATATGTGATGCAGCTACTCGTCCGCTCCGAATGGCATTAGCAATTCCTTCACCCGAAAATGGGTCTATTAAGGATGCAGCATCTCCTGTAAGCAAATATCTGTGGCCAGATAGTTTTCGCTGCTTCGATCCAAGGGGCAATCCAAAGCCTTTTATCGTTTCCAATGGATTCGCCGACCGAAATCGTTCTTTGAAACGGGCATCAGTTGAGAGTATATGCACCAGCAATTCACGAAGGTTTAATTTCCTTTTCGAGACCACCGAGGAAAGTACTCCTATACCAACGTTAGCCTTATTGTTTGGCAGCGGGAATATCCACAGATATCCGGGTAGAATTTCTTTGATGAAATGAAGCTCTATGAAATTTTCAGCATGAAACGAAGTAATGCCTTCATAGTAGACCCTGAGACCTGCGCTATAATGTTCTTTGTCGACCATTGCACCCTGTAATGATTTAGCAACAATAGAGTGTGCACCGTCTGAGCCAACAATAACAGAAGAGGTAAAGCTTCCATTATTGGTTTCGACCCTAACGACATCCGGCTTGGTTGCAATCGACAAAACTTCACAGTTTTGAAAAACCTTCACGGTTGGAAAGTGATTTAGATGCCTGACAAGGAGATTATCAAAATCCAATCTTTTCGAAATGTAGCCGCTTGCTTTTTGGCCGTGATAATAAAATGGAATATCTACGTGTTTGCCATCAGGAGAGAAAATTGTTACGCCGTAGGAAGACACTTTCTTATCTAACGACTCAAATTCTTTCGACAACAATGGCGATAAGATTTTCAACTGATTAACAACGTCCACGCTGAGCGCGTCACCGCATACCTTATCACGCGGGAACACTGCTTTGTCCAATAGCGCAACCGATAGTCCGGAATTTTGTAATGATATGGCCGTAGAGGCACCTGCGGGTCCGGCGCCGACAATTATCACATCAAACTTTTGATTGGCTATCAAATCCAGAGACAAGTTTTGCTCAAGTTACTGCACAGAAAATAGTACCCAAAATCTCTTGCGAAAAGGTGCGCAAAAACTTCTAAAGCATTCCATTCATGATGCGATACATGAATTCAAAACCAATGCCGCCGATTAGGAAGCGTTCTTTTTTATTTTGAAGCATTTGTTGGGTCCAATCTACGAAACCACCGTCAGCAATTTCGAAGATATTGTTGTTCCATTGGATGTGAGTCTTGTACTGCAGTCCTGTATAGTAGTTTGTTTCTTTTTCAGGGTTTTCAATGATTTCAATATCAAGCTGAGGTGAATGATGAAGAATATAATCGCGGACCTCCCGTGCAAGCCTTGGGGGATCGGCATATCCATTTCGGCAAAGCAATCGGAAGCTTATCTCGTTAACCCCATAGTAATCTTTATAGATGGCATACAGCAACTGGATTTGCCCCAAAAGACTTTCTTTTTCAAAAGTAAAACTCCCTGTGTCAAGACCGGATGTGACAAAAGCGCCTATTTTAAAGTGCGGTGTGAATCCGGCGCCCATGATTGATTGCGTGCGGACATGCCGTTGGATAGTACTGAACCGTAATTTTTGAGAAGGAAATTCAGGAAGCCAAAGTTTACTTTTCTTAAGATCACAGATGTGCAAGGCAATTGCGTTCGTAGCATCGGCGAGAACTTCGGTTCCACGCAGGGCAGAAAGAATCTTATTCTGATCTGCTAATGCAACCACCGAGCAAGATCCGAGAACACTCACCGGTGAAAGATCGATGGGATCGAATTGATGATCCTTGAACAATGTCAAAAGTTCTAATTCGGCTTTTTTCAGCTCAAGAACTGGCAAGTCTGCAGGCTTTACAAACCGGTTGTGCTGATACTTCCTCAGCAGAGCGGAAGGTGACGTTGCTTTTGCTTTGTTACGAAATACGTCAAGCAGAAGCGTATTCAGTTCAGCCCCGGATAAACCTTCGGCCAGCAAATTTAAAAGCCCGGGATATCCAAGTTTCTCTAATAATTTCCGTGTGACATCGGAGGACATATTGTTTAAATCGGGTCCAACATCTTACGGAAAAATAGGACTTATTGTTAGCCAGTCTTTCTTTTTGTGTCATTTTCTTTTTTCTTATTCACGATGGCGCCGTTATCATTTTCTCCCTCGGTAGAAACAGCAGTACTAACCGGCTGAACTTTTTTGCCATAGCGGTTTGCATACACCTGAGTGAACTCAGCGCCAAAAAGCAAAATGAGACCTGCGTAGGAAACCCAGAGCATAATAAGCACGATTGAACCGGCGGCTCCATACGTCGAACCTGGATCGCTTTTTCCGAAATATATTCCGAGTGAAAATTTTGCAATAACAAAGAGCACGGAGGTCATAAGCGCGCCAATCCAAACATCTTTCCAGCTGATTTTGGCATCGGGCAAAAACTTATAGATGGATGCAAACAGCAACGTTACGACTCCAAGCGAAACTGCAAAGTCAAGAATTTTGAATGCGACCTGTAGCGATTCCGATATGTGACCTGATACCCAATCGCCTACAGCGCTCAGAGCAGCTGATAGCACCAGAGATACCAGCAGTAAGAATCCCACCACCAGTATCAAACCGAAGGAAAAAATTCTGTCCTTGATTAATTTCAGAATCTTTTGTTTTGGTTTTGGCTTCACTTCCCACATCTTATTGAGTATTTGCTGCAACTGATAAAACACACCCGTTGCGCCAAACAACAGAGTGGCAACACCAAGCACAGAGGCAATCACCGAGCCTTTGGTTTCGCTTGCTTTGTCTACGATTTTTTCTACATCGCTCGCTGTGTCGCCGCCGATGGTGGACTCAATTTGACCTGTAATCTGAGTGGTAATTTTCTTTTCATCATAAAAGTATCCTGCAACGGTAATTATAATGACAAGAAGCCCTGGCAACGAAAAGATTGTATAGTACGATATGATGATACTATTGTTGAAAGGCTCCCGCTCGCTCCATTGACGGAACGTTTCCTTTATAAGTCCCCAAAAGCTTTTCAATCGTTCACCTATCCTCATGTGGTATGTAGTGGAAAAAAATATGCCAAGCAATTTATCCACTCGCTTACTGCGAAATGATGTAATGAGGCGCGTAGAACGTGGTATTAATTCCTCAGGGAGTGACTTGAAGAAATTTAGAACCGGCCCTGCATCCTTCCAGGTGTAATGCCCGTTAAATCGCCAGAACGCGATAAGATAATCGCCTAATTTTTTAACCTTTGAAGTCCGCGGATGTTAGAAAATGATTAGGGCAGACCATGCACTGATCAGATATAAAAAAAATTGTATCGTTTTAGTGCTCCTTGAAAGAAAATTTATATCACTTTTGTAACAAAATAAAAACTAAATAACTCATGAAAAAAATTGTTCTGGTGGTTTTATCAATGGCGTTTGGCTTTGGTGTAAGTGAGGCTCAGGTTGATAAATCGTTTTATCAAAAGTCCTACGATTCACGCAACAATGGCACGTTCGATAGATCGACTATGTTGTTAAGTTTTGGATTGGGAGTTCCTGCTTTTTACTCTGGCGGAGGGTTTAATCAATCACCTGCCTTTTATGGTAAATTCGAGCATGGATTCCTACGCGATGAAGTAGGGCTTGGTGGTTATCTTTCCACTGGATGGGGCTCATGGAAATACGCCGGCGACAAATATAACTTCTCTGCTTTCTCTATTGGAGCGCTCGGGTACTATCACTTTAATAAATTAATCCCTGTCGAAAAAATGGATGTCTACGCTGGCGCTGGTTTGGCTTTCAGACGCTACAATGCGGACGACTGGTTCGGAGCCGACTATGACGAATCAGGTGTTGTGTTTGTTGTGAAAGTAGGTATCCGCTACTACGTGATTCGGAACTTCGCCGTCTATGCGGAATCTGGCTGGGATGATATGAGCAGCGTGAACTTCGGTGGTTCATTCCGCTTCTAATTTTGATATTATTTAAACAACAGGGGTCACCAATAGTTAGATATTGGTGACCCTTTTCCTTTATCATACTTTTGACTTGCCGTAAAAGATAACCCATCAACTGCTTATTATCTTTGATACATTAACAAAAGAAATCGCTGCGCCATCGTTTGTGCTTCGACGAACAGAAAACCTTTACCCCTCCCGTTGCAGCGACACTAAAATTTCACCGATATTCACATGCTTGTTAGTTCGAACATGTTGAAACATCGCGACCGAAAGGTTAAAACGACATGGAGTTTTTCGCATAAAGATTCGATTAAAGGCTAAAATTGAGGTTTTTTCCCAAATTGGTTTTAACAACCGCACCGTCGAGTTGCTCAAAGAGCCGTTAATCTACATTTGGACGCTTTTAATTGACTAACCGAACAATATCGTATATATTGATCGTTACCATAGGAAATTAAGTATTATGAAGACCGGTGCTGCGTTGATCCTGATAGCCATCTGCATGGCCTGTCAATCCGGCAAGATACCTTGCCCTGAGATCAAGACTGTAAAAATGAAAGAGTCAAAGGCAAACAAGGGAAAGATGTTTGTAGCATCGCCGGCGCGAATGATGGCAAGCACGAAACCAATAGTGGAGCAAGAGGGAACGAGAAGAGAGGTAGATCTCGAGCGTATGAAAGCCAATCGCGTAACGGGTAAACAAATGCTAGAACAATATGGCTCTGTGGAAGAGTGGGATTGTCCAAGCCCGTCCGGGAAGAAAAAATATTCGAAAGTAACAAAAGAAAATATTCGCAAAAATGAGAAGAAGATGCGGGAGCATATGAAACAGCGAAATGCTACCGATTCACTTTCAATAGTGCCTCCCCTCGACCTTCGTTGACGTTACGATTCCTTGGTTCATACCGTGTCTCCTGGAGACATTATCATTAAACATACTGGGCTGAAATTTAGTTATTAAAGAATGCTATTGGCGCGCATGACTACGCAGCCAACGCAAAATGACTATATTAGTCACTTACCAGTCTCGGGCTTCAAGCCATCGTATGGAAAAAAAAATGTTTATAGAACATCCTATTGTGATCGTCGAAGACGACGCAGATGATCAATACTTCATCAAAACCATTTGTGACAAGCTGGGTGTAACGGCTGAGTTGCTTTTCTTTGAAGATGGATTGTCGGCGCTTAATTATCTGCAGACTACAAAGTCCAAAACGTTTTTGATCCTGTGTGATATTAATATGCCTGTGATGAACGGCCTTGAGCTGCGAAGGAAAATTCAAGAGGACACACGATTACGCAAGCTAAGTATTCCATTTGTTTTTCTCTCAACAGCCGCACGGCAAAAAGAAGTGGAGGAGGCATATGATTTGACTGTTCAGGGTTTCTTTGTGAAAGCCTCACAATTGACGGAAATGGAAAAATCACTAGAGCTCATCTTGCGGTATTGGATGGATTGCAGGCACCCGAATTCCGTTAAATAGAAATTGTGCGTTCGAGTTATGGGAGAAGGAATAGGGGAATAAGGAATAAGGTATAGGGTATAAGGTATAGGGGGAGTGTGCTATTCACTGAATAGCAAATTTATTATCGTGGTTCAACACCCTAGGACTTGGAGACTGCATAAGTTATATGTAGGAATCGTAATACCAGGCAACAATTTTGATTCTGCTCACCTCACTTTCAACCAGCTCTATCTCTGACAAAATTTCGAATCACAAACTCAGATCCCGACCGACAAATTCTTTTTAGGATGCTGAACCCCCTATACCTTATACCCCTATACCTTAGTCTTGTGACCCTATTCCCTATTCCTTACTCCTTAGTCCTACTCCCCAGGATTTAGCAGCATTTTGCAACGTTGGCCTATAACTATTCAGGAAATTAGTAATGGATTCAACCTTAACCTTATACTATGGACGCGGGCCGAACTATTTCCGAAAGGAGTGCAGGTAAATCACGATGGAAAGCAATAGCTGTTGCTGGTTTGGTGGCCGGAACCCTTGACCTTATTGGTGCCGTTACAGTATATCAAGTAAACCCAATGCAGGTCCTCAAGTTTATTGCGAGTGGTGCTTTTGGCGTTGGAGCATTATCAGGTGGTCCAGCCATGGTGGTGTGGGGAATCGTCTTCCACTACCTAATTGCATTTTCCTGGACGATTATATTTTTTTTACTTTTTCCCTCTTTTCCATTTCTTTCTAAAAATAAGTATGTAACGGGCTCCCTATACGGAATATTCATTTGGATTGTTATGAATATGATTGTGATACCCCTCAGTGCAGTTCCCCAAGCACCATTTAATCTACGATCGGCGGTAATTGGTGCTTTAATTCTTATCGTCGCGGTGGGATTGCCGATAGCTATTCTAACTCATCGGTACTATTCGCGAAATGGAGTGCGGGGTACTTCCTAATGCAGTTGTTGCCGCAATATATTGAAGAGGAGAATGCCCTGTAAGTTTCTTAAAAGCATTACAAAAATGAGCACTGTCAGTAAACCCAAGGCTATACGCAACGTCGCCGACTTGCCGTTTGCTTTTTATGAGCGCTCGTGCCTGTTCGATTTTTGTTCTTAATACATATTGATACGGGCTAATACCCAGGGTATTCTTGAACAGCCGTGAAAAATGAAACACGCTTAGATGGCAACAGATTGCAAGTTCTTCCAGCGTTACTGTTCGATTGATTGTGCTGCGAACGAAGCTAATGACTGAGTTTAGTTGATGGGATGATAGTTTTCCTTTCAGAGAAAATATTCTCTTGTTGTTTTCTGTATAGGTTGTGCCTAGATGTATGGCACAAGCGACCGCGAGACTATCAATGTACAACGTTTCTGGCGTTTTTGAATATGTTGCAGACAGCAGTTCTTTGATAAGCCTGGCCAACAATGGATCTTCAAAATTAAGACGATCACCGAAGCTAAAATTATCTTTCTCCAGGATTGCGTCAATGAAGGCAGGTTCGAACACTACTTCAATGGCCGAATATTCTTCTTCGCATTGAAGCCTATTTTGCTTTCCTTTTGATAATAATTGTATCAGATTCCCCGGCTGACAAATGTCGATTTCCAAACAATCTTTTGATTGCCATGATATTGTAAATGGAGCGCCATCGTTCAGTTGGATGGTATGATAGCTCGCATTATCTAAAAAAGAAGTGTTAGATGAAAACAACGCTCGGACTATTCTAAATCCGTTCCCCTGGAAGCTTGTAGTTGGATAGGATGTGTTTTTAATGTCGTGATTCAAAATCATACTAGTTGAACTGGTTAACGTAAATACGACCCTTGTACCGTATGAAAATTTAACGGATGCTTAACTTTTAGGATAGTATCTGCGACAAACGCTGGGTTTCTAATGACATATGATCTTGAGCTGGAGACGGACGCAAGGCCTAAAGCGTATTTTACGAGAAGTCGGGCTTCGGATGAAGTGTCTTCAGAAATTCGTGAACGGAGTTCTTGTAATTTCTGCCGATAGGAAGGTATTGCTGGCCCAGTAGTAGCCTGTTTATTTCAACCGCTTTGATTTTGTCAACTGCAATGATGTACGACCGGTGGATTCTGAGAAAAAATTGTGCAGGAAGAAATTGCTCGTAGTACCCGATTGTCTGGCGTGTTACAATTTCCAGGCCATCCAACATTCGAAACTTCAGATAATCGCGTTGGCTTTCGATAAACAGAATTTCGTCCAGATAGACTTTCTGCAATTGTTTATTTCCTTTTACAAAGAAAAATGATTTCTCGGAAAGCGTTGCTGCTCCCTGGACGCGCCCAGGCTTCGGCGATGTATTCTCTGTAGTTGTTTTACTAACCGCCTTCAGGAATCTTTCAAAGGAAAAAGGTTTAAGAAGGTAATCGACAACATCGAGATCGAAGGCATCAATGGCAAAATCGCGGTAGGCCGACGTTATGATTACTTTCGGTTTTCTTGACAAAGATTTTAACAGCTCTATGCCATTCATCTGTGGCATTTTGATATCCAGAAATAAAAGATCGATTGTATTTTTTTGAAGAAATGAAAACGCGTCAATGGCATTGTTCAGTTGTCCAGATATTTCGAAAAGATCTGTCTTATCAATGTATGATTTCAGAATTTCCTGCGCGATTGGTTCATCCTCTACTATAAGACACTTCATTTTCATATTGCCTATCTTCTATTTTTTTCATTCGGGATAGCGATATCTTTAGTACTACCAGGAAGGTTTCGGTACCGTCGATAATCTGAAGGGAATGATCTTCACCGTAAATCAATTCGAGTCGCCGTTGAACGTTCTTCAAGCCAATGCCGCTCGATTCAAAAGTAACTTTAGGTCCCTTTCCATTTTCTATTTTAAAAACAAAAGAATTCTTAAAGGTTGAAAAGTCAACGTTTATCCAGGCATCTTCAATCATTTCTGATGCGCCATGCTTAAAACTGTTTTCGATAAATGGGAATATGGTGAGAGGAACAATTGAGAGGTTTTGAACTCCGTCCTGAACGTTCAATGAAATCGATAGATTTCCGGGATACCTTAATTTTTCAAGTTCGATGTAATCGCGAATGCATCGGATTTCCTGCTGTATCGGAATTCTGCTATGATTGCTTTCATACAACATATGGTGCATTATCCTGGAAAGACGCAGAACAGATTCCTGTGCCTGGATGGGATTCTTTCCGATCAGACCGTACAGATTGTTTAACGTGTTAAACATGAAATGTGGATTCACCTGATCGCGCAACATTTTAAGTTCAGACTCTAGCTTACTTTTCTCCATGTCGGAGACGCGTTTTTCATTTTCGTACCACATCTTTATCAGCTTGATGGCGACGGCAATGCTGGCATGTAATACTGCGTAAAATCCACGGACCATAATCTTTGGAACGTCGGTAAAGCTTGTATTTGGTTCGTAAAGGTTAAAGGCGAAGAAGAACAAATGCCCGACAAATCCACTTACAATGAAAGCGAGAAAGAGGTAAATAAAAGTTTCAGAAAAACGTTTTTGTTTGACGTACCGGGGAATGATCCAATACATCACGGTATAAGCTAAAAGTACTTGCGGAGGAACTTCAGCAAGAGCCAGGGTAACAAAATGACGGACGTTTTGATATCCTAATCCAAAAATGACCACGTCGAGCACATACAACGCGATCCAAAAAAGAACGTGGTATAAAATCCGCGTTCCTTTCGAGGTGGGTGTTATGATGAAATCTTGCAAGCTCATTAATGGTCAACGTGTGCCTGGTCAACGTAAATGTATCTAATAAAGCAGAATTATTATTTCGTATGACAGCGATTCTTTAGACCGGGGCAGACCTGGTGATATTGAATGGGCAAGATTTTACAAGCTTTGTTTCGGGAGAAGGTATAGTTAAATAGTAACGAATATTACTCAGAATTTGCACCTACCATAGTTGGTGTCTTAACAAAGTTTACCACATCCTTGATGACATCGGATGAACGCAAGTTGTGACCAAATCCTTTTGTCTTGATTAAGCGGGAGTTTTTCCAGGCTTTATGAATTCGTTCTGCATGATAGAACGGTGTCTCCGGATCGTCTTCATCGTGAATAATTAGTCCGGGGATTTTTACAGCCGCTGCGAAAGCAGGTGCAGAAAAATAGTCAGGTGTTTTTTGAAAAATCTGCTGAAAATGTTCGGCAACGAGTTGCGTGGCCTTTGTACTAAGGCTTAGTGTATTTCTGAAAAAATCAAAAAACTCCTGCGCTTCACCCGGTGAAGCGAGCGCTACAATTTTATTAACTGGAATATCCGGATTTCGATATGCGGTATACAGTGCGGAGAAGGCGCCTAGTGAGTGGGTTATGACAGCATCTACCGAGCCTATTCTTGCCAGCTGATCCTCTATTACTTCACTGTATAGTGGTACATTTAATAGTTTTCCGCCTGATAAACCATGTCCAGGCGCATCAATTGAGTACACGGAATATTCATCCTTCAGGATTTCAATGTAAGGCTTCCAGCGGTATGTGTGGCTTTGCCACCCGTGCAGCATCAAGACTTTCTTTTCGCCGTTACCCCAACGATAGCAGTGTATGTCATTTCCATTGAATCTAATTACGTCTTGTTTGGCTGTGTTAAAAAAGGCTCTCTGGGTCGGGTTAATTTGAAGGCGAATAGGGCGGCAGAACAATTCAAATCCCAGACGAGCTGTTTTCTTCGGGGCAACGTGTGCAAGCGTATTCAGACTTGCACCAATGGTCTTTGTTAAAAGTTTTTTCATAATACATCGGATACCAATCGGTATCTAGTTTTTCAAAAAAAATCAAATT
The DNA here is from genome assembly GCA_023412765.1 of Bacteroidota bacterium. Classification (GTDB taxonomy): domain Bacteria; phylum Bacteroidota; class Bacteroidia; order Cytophagales; family Cyclobacteriaceae; genus Chryseolinea. The sequence goes on along the minus strand of JAEZBX010000249.1, from coordinate 4,150 downwards.
TCTATCTCATCAATTTGTTTATCCAGGTGTTTTACGATCCGCTTAAGATCGTCGTCGTTTCCCTGCAATTTACTCATCATAATGGCTCCTTCCAGCGAAGCAATGATAAGTGTCGTGTACATTTCCTTGTCAATCCCTTTCTTAATCTGATTGTAATAAATGCCCTTTTCTAAAATGGACGTTACTGAAGATCTTAGTCCGTTCAGAATTTTTAACGCCGCTATTCGTAACTCTGGATGTGCATCATCCGCTTCGACTGCGGCGTTCAATAAGGGGCATCCGCCTTCAAATGGAGGATTGCTGATGTATGATTTAAAAAAATGAAATATGGTACGCAGTTTCTTGCCGGCAGTTGGTTGCTTTTTAATCCGGTCGCGAAGCTGTTCGTTCATAAGGACGGACAAATGTTCGAGGGTTTGGATCTCCAAAGCGTCTTTACTGGCAAAGTGGCGATATATTGCTCCTTTGGTCAGGCCGGTTGCATCAGTGATATTGCTTATCGATGTCGCCTTATACCCAAGCGTATTGAATAGTATAGCCGATTCTTTCAGGATCGTTTCCCGCGTGACATCTGGATTTCGCATGCACAAAGATACCGATCGGTATCAAGTTTCCAAGAATTTTTTCGAAAGAAATGCCCGAGCGAATATACGTACTCGCTACTGTGCAAGGTAGCCCCCATCTACAGGGTAATAGGAACCAGTGACAAATGATGATTTATCAGAACCAAGCCAGAGGATCAACTCTGCGACTTCCTCCGATTCACCAAGTCGGCCAATAGGGTGAAGCGCGACAAGTGATTTTATCGTTGCTTCGTCAAGCGAATTAGTAATGAGAGGCGTCTTGATATATCCCGGACCAATTGAATTGATCCGAATATTTTTGTCAGCATACTCAAGAGCCGCCGTTTTCGTAAGCCCAACTACACCATGCTTTGCAGCGACGTATGCCGGAGATAGGCGTGTACCCGCCATTCCCAAAATTGAAGCAACGTTTACGATACTACCACCCTGGGACATCGCTGGAATTTGATATCTCATACCGTAGAAGACTCCAGAAAGATTAATATTGATGACTTTTTGCCAGCCATCGATCGGATACTCGCCTGTAGCACCCAGCGGTCCGCCTATGCCTGCGTTGTTCACAGCAATGTCGAGCTTGCCATATTTTTTCACCGTTTGATCTACAAGATTTTTATTGGCTTCCGGATCAGAGGAATCAGCCTTTACAAATATTGCTTCACCTCCGCTTTTCTTGATTTCATCGACAACAGCATTTCCTGCTTTTTCGTCGATGTCGGAGACAACAACGCGCGCGCCTTCGCGTGCATATAAAACGGCTGCAGCTTTCCCTATTCCAGATGCTGCTCCAGTTATGATCGCTACTTTGTTCTCAAGAATTTTCATAATACAATTTTTTTAGTTTATAACTAGGATGCTTTTTTTTCTGTCTCCACCTCTGTGAAGGCTGCTGACTCCATCGCTTTCTTCACCGCTGGCGCAACTTTCGTTCCAAATAATTCAATGGATCGAAGTACTTTATCGTGTGGTACTACGCCGACACTCATCTGTGCAAGGAAACGGGTATTCTTAAATAATGAATGCTCGTAAAGAATTTTGTCCACTACTTCATCCACGCTGCCGACCACCAGCGATCCCGTTGGAGAACGCATGGCATCAAAATCTACTCGTCTGAGCGGGCCCCATCCGCGCTCTCTTCCTATCCGGTTCATCATTACCGAATACGCAGGATAGAATTCGTCACCAGCCTGTTGAGAAGTCTCGGCAACAAAAACATGAGAATTGATACCTAACGGCAAATCCGAATGTCCGGCATTTTTTGCCGTTTCGCGATAGAGGTTGATAAATGGTACAAACTTGTCTGGATAGCCTCCGATGATTGCGAGAGCCATAGGCAGGCCTAACGTTCCGGCTCTTATAGCGGATTTCGGTGTGCCGCCAACTGCCTGCCAAATCGGGATCGCGTCCTGCAGCGGTCTGGGATAGACTCCAAGGTTATTAATCGGACTGCGATGCCTTCCCTTCCATGAAATAATTTCTTCACGGTTTATCTTAAGAAGTAATTCCAGTTTCTCAGCAAATAATTCATCGTACTTATCGAGATCGTAGCCGAAGAGTGGGAATGATTCAATGAAAGACCCTCTGCCAACCATTATCTCCGCTCTTCCAGAAGATAGTAGGTCTATTGTAGCAAAACTTTGAAATACCCGCACAGGATCATCTGAACTCAATACCGTTACAGCGCTTGAAAGTTTAACATTCTTCGTGATGGCTGCTGCCGCGCCCAATACAACTGCCGGTGCAGACACAGCGTAATCCGGGCGATGGTGTTCGCCTACCGCGAAAACATCGAGACCGACGTCATCTGCCAGCTTAATTTCTTCCAACAACTCCTGCATCCGTTTGTGACCGTTTCGCGCGCCACCAGAGACTTTGTCAGGTTGCATGTCGGCAAATGTATAAATACCTAATTCCATGAGATTCAGATTTTCTTTAGTAAAATTTAACCGATCGTGTTTATCTACCAGAACGGCTTACAAGTTACTTCTTCTGTAACGCCTAAATCTTGAACCAGGTTAAGAAACGTGATTACCTTTCTCAAAATCGTTACTTTTAACAAACATCAAGAGATGAGCACTGACCTGATACTCAAAAATGTAAGCAGATATATTGAGCTTGACAATGAGGAAACTGAATTTTTTGTTTCGCTCCTGGAACCGAAAACACTTGAACGAAAGAAAGTGTATTTAAAGGCAGGCAATGTTTGCAAGTACTCAGCTTTTGTTGTCGATGGAGCGCTGAAAAGCTTTACCGTGGACATGGAAGGTAAAGAACACATCCTAAGTTTTGCATTAGCGGACTGGTGGATTGCCGATATGTACAGCTATATCACGCAAAAACCAGCAATCCTTACTATTGAAGCTATTGCTGATTCCGAGGTTTTACTGCTTTCCTATGAAAAGCAGCAGCAACTTTTTCAACGAGTGCCAAAGTTCGAACGTTTCTTCCGCATCATAGTTGAGAATTCTCTGGTTGCAAATCAGCAGCGTCTGATCGATAACCTTAGTTCGTCAGCTGAGGAACGTTACCTTAGATTCATCAAGAAATATCCCAGTGTTCCTTCTTGTGTTCCGCAGCACAACATCGCATCATATCTTGGCATTACACCAGAATTCTTAAGTAAGATCAGGGGGCGTCTGGCTAAGAAAAAGGCGTGAGACCCAGCTTTATTTACCTTTTTTAAAATTTGGCAGTGCGAGCTTATACTTCACTGCTAATATCCTTATGAAAGCGATCAGCAGAATTGAAAAAGTAAGGTTGACATTTCGCGTCACACCTGCTTTGAAAAGTACGAGGTAAAGTATGGCACCAGCCAGGCATGCTGTAGCGTATATTTCCTTGCGAAAGAGTACAGGCGTTTCATTTGTTAACACATCCCGGATCACACCGCCCATGATGGCGCTGAACATACCCATTATGGCAGCAATCTCAGGAGCAACTCCAACGCTAAGCGCTTTTTCCACGCCAAGTATTGTAAAGAATGAAATTCCGAGCGTGTCAAAAAAAATCAAAGTTCGCCTTAGCTTCAGGAGCACAGCATAAAAGAAATAAGCTGCAATTACCCCGGCGAGAATGGCGTAAAGAAATTTGATGTCACCGATCCATACCAGCGGGTAACTTCCCAACATAATATCGCGCAATGTTCCACCGCCAATGGCTGTTACAAAACCTGTGAACACCGCTCCAAACCAATCATCGTGCTGATCCTGGATTGCTAGCGCTCCAGATATTGCAAAAAAGAATGTGCCGAGTAACTCCAGTGAATATTGAAAATTGGTCATCGGAAACGCCTTACTAAGGCAGGGTAATAAAGATAGATTTTCTTTTTATCGGCTTAAGGTTTTTTGTTCGGTGTCCCTTGCCCGTCACATCCTCCATGAGAAGCACATCCCCACCTTTGAATATTCGTTTCTCGTTCAGTGAAGTTTCAATTTCGATTTCACCATCCAGCAAAATAATGTATTGTCGCTCCGGAGCATTGTGATAATTCCAGTCATAACCTGGCTCAACTTCGCGAAAGATAATATTTTTCGTTGGTATGGGATCTGATAATATACCTATATCGCCGC
>JAEZBX010000085.1 GCA_023412765.1 Bacteroidota bacterium | reverse complement strand
AAGAAACTGTGTTATAAAAATTTCCAAATTTTGGGTATTGACCGTTATCGATAGCTTGTTCCTTACAGGGATTTCACGATAGTCTACGGCTACCCATTATAAAGAATTGAATACTGAAATGCAGGCTTAATGCACTGTTGATAGAAGGTTGTTTTTTATAACATCCGCGTAAATGCGGGATGAGTTTTTTAGAGGCATAAACTCTTGGAATGAAACAAAAAAAGGTCAGAACATTTCGCCCTGACCTTGACCATTCCAGTCGGATAGGTTATTCCTGACGAGTTGCTCTCCAGCAGAGCTCGCTTCCGCTTTGCCTATCATTTAAAATTAACAGGGTCAGAATTATTAAAAAACTAATTATTGGTCGCTAGAGATTTGTTTTTCAACATAGAAGCTATTGGCTTAGACTTTTACATTTTGCGGTTAATGAGAATGTCGAGCCGATAACTATCGGCTGTAAAATGCTAAGCCGATAGCTATCGGCTAACCAATGTAAAAGTTCGGGGCTAGTGAATATCCTTCCCCGTGAGCTTTAGCTCATAATAATCCGCAAGCTTAGCAACCTCCTGAACCATCTCCTTTACCTGATCTTGCGACGCTGTAGACGTAAGACACGATGCTTCTACTTTCAAATAGCCTTCCTCGAGCACAAACTTGCTGTAGTCGAAGTCCGCATTTCGTTCTAACAGGGATTTGAGGTCAAGGCTTGTAGTGTATGCACAGACCTTGGATGTAAAAATTGCCTGGTCCCGGCCCGAAACAGGGCTTGTTTGTGTAACCGCTAAAACGGTTTGGTAGCGACTGCCATTAATTGGGATAACAACAACTGATTTGCTGCTATCGTAGTCAGTGAATTGTCCCCCGATTTGCTCAGCATATTGCTCGAGGTACTGCATGATATTCATAGAGGTTTGGTTAAAGGAAACGGAATTTAACTAATAACATCAATCATTCCGTCCTGCTGTAAGCAATAATTTAAGATTTCAAAAATACAGGGGATGGAATTTTACTCCTTTGTGTGAGAACTCAAGGGCAGGGGCAGGAATCTTGACCATATTGGCCACAAACAGGAGAGTGTTTACAACTTTCGATTTTGACTTTATGGATGTAAGATCGAAGTCGATTGATAAATAATATTGCCGGTATGGCCTCTCATACCCGGCGTCAATGTTTTGGATATCACGGGCATGAACCATTCCTTCAGCACCATAACCCGCGGCAATGTTTAACCATTTCGGAAAACTGACAAACTTGTCCATATCAAATGATAACCAGAATGTTTGCCCATTATAGTCTTTCAGGATTTCACTGCTGAGATCACCTCCCAATAACGATGACCGCAATTTCGCATAGCGTGTCCGGTGGAAAGAGAATTTTGGGTGAATCCTGGGTTCTCCCCAGATTTGAGATTGTGCGAGGAAAAAAGTCGACCCAGCGGCGTTGGCAACTAAATCGCCAACTGAAGCACCATACGCATCGGAAAACCCGTCCAGGATTTCAATAGGAAGGAGCACTCCGAAACCGACAAGTGAGCCTATGAGATCTGCCTTTCTGCGGTCCACATTACTCCACTGCAAAGCTTTGGAGGTTCCATAGCTAAAGTGGTAGGCAGAAAAGAAATGCCCGACTTTGTCAACCTGCTTCCATTCTGCATTATCGTCGAAAAATCTGAAAGACTGACTTTCAGTATTTGAATACCAGAGATGACTCAGTCCTGCCAACGAAACGCCGTATCCAACGGTCCCGCCAAGCGCAATCAGTCTCAACCTTTTTTTGTTAATAATTTTTGAACTGTCCGACACCTGACCGGAACTCAGGGTAGGAACAAGAATCAACAAAAGAAGCCACTTATTCAGTGCCATCTTCTTCTTTTAAAGCTTCGGGGTTCATGTTGATGATCTCCGGTTGAGGTTCCTCCGGTTGGCGTTCTTCCCGTGATGAACGGAAAAGGTCTCGCAACTCATTGAAAGACTGGGTATAGATGAGACTGGCACCGGTAGTCATTGCCGTCTGCGAATTTACTGACGTTAAGATTGGATTGTAATTCGTTCGGCTGTACATCTTTACTCTCAGCTTTCCATCTGCGGTAAGTTTATATTCTACGGTCCAGTCACCCGCCACACTTGAAGGATTCGGTTGACCAGACGTATTCTGGCTCGTGTTGTTGAACGTGCCGTCACCTGTAACCCTTAGCCTACCGTTCATAAACGTATAGGAAAAACGTAACTGGAAGGTGTTAAACGATTCCTGATCCATAGAGGAAACGTCTACATCAATTTCGAGATTCTCATCGACCTGGCTCATCCAGTAGCTGAGTTGATTGGAAAGCAGTTCGCTCAAACTGCTGACAACAGATCCGCTTGTATTAAAGGATTCCGGGGACGAAAAGCGTCGAAGAATGATGAGACTAAATACCTGTCGCTTTAATTCCTGTTCATCGAGTCGATTTTTGAATGCGGCAAAATGAAACGCAATGTTATCCGTCTGAGGGAGGTCGGATGCTGTAATTTCAAAATTGATATTTGGAGAAAGCATCGGGCCATCCATTTTCATTAACACCTGCACCGGGTATTTTCTGCGAAGTGCGGCACTAGGACTCTCCTGTGATTCAGAAACTGGCACAATCGGTAATAATGAGGCAAGCTGACTGTAGGTTGCTCTTATATCAACAACAGCCTCATACGGATCGCCCAGCCACGTTATGCGGCTACCATTTTGGATCTCAAACTCTTTGTTAATAATATCGTATAGTGTAAAGTTATACCAACCTTCAGTGAACGCAAATGTTCCAAGCATACTGAATTCACCCTTGGTATCGATTTGCATCTTTAAGTCACCATTTCCTCGTCCTCGGATGATGTCGCCAGATTTTAGATCGATAATAATTTCGCCATAGGCATCGGGTGTTACATCGAGGTTTAAGTCGAACGTGATACCGGTCAGATTTACTTTTTTTGAAACCTCTCGTTCAATCTTTTTTGTAAACGTAGTATCGGTGAAATTAACGAAGGTTATAAAGTCCTTTCGATCGATGGATGAAACACCACTGATGGGAATATAGACGCGCGTATTTTTTTCTGTGCGGGCGTTTGATGTTATCCGAAGATTAGACAGTGGACCGCTAAAATTGACATCACCGGTCGCATATGCCTGGCCGTAGAACAAACTGTTATCTTTTATAGAGGTGTTAAGTACCTGAAAGGTTCTAAAATTGGCGTCAAGCGTGATAGACATATCTGAGAAATCCCGGTGAGTGATTGCGCCGTTGAGCCTTCCCTTATTTCTATAGGCATCTGTCAGGTCGATATCTTTAAAGTAAATCGAAGATGGTGTTAACCCAATCTTCCCTGTAAAACGATATAAAGTCTTAAGGTAATTGATCATGATTTGAGCATCGGCAACATTTCCTTCTCCATTTATTTGAGGGCTTGCTAATTGTCCTACAATCTTAAAGTCACCGGATATCGTACCTTCAATGTTGCTTAAAATGTCCTGTATAAATGGTTCGACGATCTTCAGATTTGCATTCTTCAGATTTGCAGATATGTTCAAGGGACTCACAACCCTGTCAGGCGTATAGTCACCCGACAGATCCATAATGCGTTGCTGGGTTCGATCTATAGCGAGATTTATATTAAATCTATGCTGAGCAGTATCCCACTCGTTCTTTCCGGTTATGTCACCAATTAAGAAATTATTGATGTTAAGGTCGCGAACAGCAATTTCGTTTTCCAGAGACCGGTCGCCGTAATAATTGCTCATTTTCACACGGCCATTCATATTACCAGTGAATTTCTTATTAGTAAGGACATTGAGCAACGACAGGTCCAGACGCTGCACATCCAATTGAAGAATGTGTGATGGATTTTCAGAAACGAAACCATCAATGGTGATGGCTTGATCTCCATTCTGAAGTGTAAGGTCGTTAAATCGCCACCCGCTGTTTCGAACTTTGATATAGTTGTCATCCTTGAATGTCCATTCGCGCTCAAGCAATTTCAGCGTAGAAGGTTCCATCACTATCCGTGTGCTATCGGTAAGGAAGTCGACTTTGCCTCTGAGCCTGACATTGTTCGTTTGATCGACTTGGTCGAGATCAAAGCCAAATCCAATTTGGTCGCGATCCCAAATCCCTTCTGCTAAAAGATTTTTTGTTTTGATATGAGGCCCAACAGATTGGTTTTGGGAGGTGAGGGATAGCATTGCCAGAACGCTGGTGCTGTCGCTTACCTTCGACGCGTCAAGCTCGATTTCGCTGTTAACAAAAAGCGAGTTTTGAATTTGTAAAGAATCAAATTTTGTATACGCCCTAAGTATTGTTGTCTGTCCACTGGTAAAACTTCCTTCAATGGGTACATCAGGGGAGAGTTTTAAATTGACGTCCAGTAACGAGGCTAGCGGTTTTATATCTTTTATTGAAATGTTGATTGCAGCGTGATATGATTTCGGTTTGTAGGTTTTATTTTCATAATAATACTGCGTCTTTCGTTTGTCGTTCTCGATACTAAGCGATATTTCGTCGTTAAGCATTTGTATGTCATTGAACAAGTCAGATACAAAGTAGTTGCCTGTCACTTCGAAATCAGCAAGCGACGTTTCTAGAAGTAGCCGGCGATTGTTCAAACGATGTTGAGAATTCAGGCTGATGCTTTCAAGGCTTAAAGATTTGTCTTTGTAATCAATTCTAAAATTTCTAAGATCAGCGGTTCCGATTAGAGAATCTAACGTTAATCCTTTAATGTCCGCGTTAATGTCGGTCGAAAGAAAAATTTCTTCTTTTGTCAACTTAAGTCGGTGAAGGTATGCTGTGTCAAGTGAGGCCTGAACTTTAATGATGCTTTTTCCCTTTCTCAAATCAACGAAGCCATTACCGCTGAACTGTAGGTTAGGATCGTCAATCTCAACAAAACCATTGATTCGCTCACGGGCCAGACGAGCATTGGTATTGATGTTTTTGTATTCATATCCTTTTATACCCAGGGAATAAACATTGCCATCGAGTTGAAAGTCGGCGGTATTCTGCGTAAGTCCTGATCCTTTGACTCTGCCATCCATACTGACCTTTTGAAAGGTCGTTGTATCATTGAGATACCTACCAAGGTCATATTTGTTTAGCGACAACCTGCCACTATACTCAGAACGGTCGAAGTTCTTTTCATTTACTTTAAAGTTTATATCAGAGTCGATGGCCCCGAGTTTTCCAATAAATTTACCGTTAGCAACAAAGTCGGTAGGGTATCCCAAGAATTGTCCATCCATTGTTAACACACCCATGGGAAGAAGCCTTGCCATAGTTGCATCATTAAACAGAAAGGAGAGATCGTTTGGGTCTACCGTTGAATTTTTAAGATTGATATTCATGAACGTCTCGGCGATGTCTGGCAATCCATCCATATCGATTGACCCAAGAAGGTGCGATTCTCCAATATCGATTTTCATATTAGAGAACTTGAAATTATTTACCCGTCCGTCAAAGATGCCGTCTACTTTGAACGGCTGATCCATAGAACTCACACCATCAAGGAAAAAGGCGAGATCCCCGGGATATATCAGGGTATTATTAAGATTGGCATGGATCTTAACTTTTTCCACGAAATTGTTCACATCCGGGAGACGGTCATAGGTGAAAATAACCGTATCAGATACAATGCTTCGGCCAGCCTGTACGTTGAGGCCGATAAACTCCATAGACTTCTGGCATACCCTGAAAAATGTAGAGATCTGCTTTACCCTGAACTTCGATTCCAGATCTTCCGCAATCAGAGTACTTACATTAAACTCAGTCGTATCGCCAAGGATAACAAAACTGCTGAGCTGTCCCTCGTCGACTGATAAAGAGAAATGGTTGTAATCAAAACCCGTTGGTACGCTGTCGCGATCCTGGTTGACGTAGGTGAACTGGCTGCGGTTAACGAATGCCTCCCCGATGTTAATTCTCGGGGGATTCCTTTTTTTACCTCCTTCACCACCCGATGAAAAACCTTCGTTGATATTGTGGATAAACACGTTAATGTTCAAGTCGCGCGATGTATCAGATTCATTAATCTTCGTTACGAAGACATGGGCACTATCTACGAACACTCCATCGATATTCACATTCCTATTCTCCCAAAGCTGGGATAGCTCGAAATTGATCAGGATTTCTCCCGCGCGGATCATTTGGTTGTTCGCAGGATCATAGACAGATACATTTTGCAGTTCCAGCCGGTCGAACCACAGCATGCGAAAGCTTTTCACTGTCGTGGTGAATCCCGTTATTTTGGTAAAATCCTTTAAAAACTTTCCGATGAAGTAATTCTGGACGGGTGGGATCTGAAGTATAAGAAAGGCAGATATCAGTAAAAAAAGGATTGCAGTGATGGTATAAGCCAATACTGATCGTATCCTATTTTTAATAACTTGCAAGTTCATTTGTCAACACATGGGTCCCATTATACTTGCCATCGAGTCTTCGTGCGATGAGACATCTGCTTCTGTAATTAGAAACGGCAAGGTACTTAATAATATTATCGCCACACAGGCAGTACACCGAAAATACGGGGGTGTCGTACCCGAGTTGGCATCCCGGGCGCACCAACAAAATATCGTAGCTACGGTGCAGTCGGCGATGCAAGGTTCGGGTACGGACAAAACAGAATTGAATGCTGTTGCGTTCACCCGTGGGCCGGGTCTTATGGGATCGCTAATGGTGGGTATTTCCTATGCAAAAGGATTGGCTTTAGGTTTGGGAATTCCCCTAGTAGAAGTTAACCATATGCAGGCGCATGTCCTTGCTCATTTCATTGATGACCCGAAGCCTGTATTTCCGTTCCTATGCCTGACTGTTAGTGGTGGACATACCCAGATCGTTTTGGTGCGCGATTACCTTGAAATGGAGGTGATTGGTCAGACACAGGATGATGCGGTAGGAGAGGCATTCGACAAGGCAGCGAAGATCATGGGACTTCCGTATCCGGGTGGGCCGCTTATCGATAAGTATGCAAAACAAGGCAATAGTGAGAGATTTAAGTTTCCACTAACTAATATGCCAGGTTTAGATTTTTCGTTCAGTGGAATTAAGACTGCTTTCCTCTATTTCTTAAGAGATGAGCAAAAGAAAAACCCAGATTTTGTTAATGAAAATCTTAATGACATTTGCGCGAGTTTGCAGAAGCATCTGGTTCAAATGCTTCTGGATAAACTGAAAGAAGCAAGTGCAAAAACTGGCATTAAGACGATAGCGATCGCGGGTGGTGTTTCAGCCAATTCGGGATTGCGCAATAGCCTCGAGTCCTTGGCAAAATCGATGGGCTGGTCGACTTTTATCCCTGCATTTGAATATTGCACGGATAATGCGGCAATGATTGCGATGGCTGCTCATTTCAAATACTTGAAAGGTGAGTTTAGTTCGCTTGATGTTACGCCGCTTGCCCGGATGCCGATTTCGGGTGTATAGGAAAATAGGATAAGGAAGTAGGTATAAGGTATAAAGGTATAAGGTATAAGGTATAAGGTGCGTAACCTCAACACTTCAACACCCCAACACTTCAACACATCAACATGTCACGATTCTCAAACGATATCAACATAAGAAACCGGCAGGCGGGATTCGAATATGAGTTGCTGGACAAGTACGTTGCCGGCATAGTGCTTACTGGTACTGAAATAAAATCCATTCGCGAAGGAAAAGTCAATCTGCAGGATGGATATTGTTACCTCAACAATAATGAAGTATTTGTAAAGGGAATAAATATCACGCCGTATGCTCAGGGTACTCACTACAATCATGAGGCAACACGCGAGCGGAAACTACTTTTGAAACGATCCGAAATTAAGAAGCTCGAAGGTAAAGTCGAAGAGAAAGGACTTACCTTAGTGCCCACACGGCTATTTATCAATGAGAGGGGTTTAGCCAAGTTGGAAATAGCGGTGGCCAAAGGGAAAAAAGTTTTTGATAAAAGGAATACTATTAAAGATCGCGACGCAAAACGGGAGCTAGACCGTTTAAAGTTGAAGTAAATATTATTTTTGTTAATGGACATTTTGGAATATGGGGTGTGCCGCCTCAGCATCGTACCGGTCCGAGCAGAGCCGTCAGATAAGGCCGAGCAGGTAACACAGTTACTTTTTGGGGATCACTACGAAGTGACTAATGAAGACAAAGAAAGGAAATGGGTCTGGATCAAAACCAACTTTGATCAATATGAAGGTTGGATAGATGTACAACAGCATCATTCCATTTCGAAAGAATATTTCGAATACTTGAATCATGCCGAGTTCAAGATCACCACAGATGTTGTCTCAAGTATCCTCTATAACAAAAGCAGACAGGTCATCCTCATGGGAAGCATGATACCGATCTCTAGTACTGAGCTCTTCAAAATGGAAGAACAATTCGCCTTCATCGGTGAAGCCAAAAATCTTGGGCAAAAAAGAGAGTTCGAATTTGTAAGAACAACTGCCGTCAAGTATTTGAACTCACCTTACCTCTGGGGTGGAAAGAGTACATTCGGTGTGGACTGCTCGGGGTTTACTCAAATGGTTTTCAAAATTTGCGGCTATCGCCTCCAACGAGACTCTGGCCAACAATCTCTTCAGGGCAAGGCGGTGGCTGCTGCTCATGAAGCTAAACCTGGAGACCTTGCTTTCTTCAAAAATGCAAATGGCACCATCAATCACGTAGGGATATTACTCGAGAAGGACAAGATTATCCATTCGTCTGGAAAGGTGCGTGTCGACTCTTTTACCGAGGAGGGAATTGTCAATGTAGATACCAAAATACTCAGTCACGAGTTTTCACATTTGCGTCGGATCCTGCCGGAGTAATTTCCAATCGACGACTTACCCTACTTTGCGATGTTTTGATGTATAGGGGTGCGACTGAACAAGATTCAATTTCTTTGCCTATTGTGAAATTTAAAATACCAGACCAATGAAGGATAGTCTAGTTATTGGTTAACAGTTTGACTCATGAGACGAACGTTCAAGTTGCGTCCCTATACCCTAGACCCAATACCAAATTCTCTTTTCTAGAACTTGGCAAAGTAGGACTAATACTACACTTGCAGGACGACCGCCAACAGTAAACATTTTTGTAGTTCGCGGGAATGGTTATATCTTACCAGTATGAAATCGCTACGCCAGCAAATTGTAATGGCGTATTGTTCAGTTCGGTCGATTAAATTGATACTATTGCGAAATGAATAGCAG
>JAEZBX010000021.1 GCA_023412765.1 Bacteroidota bacterium | reverse complement strand
GATGACGCTTTTGTTTGTTGCCTGCGAGCAGCAGGCAGTACGAGATACTGAAGAAGATATTTCAAAGATTAAAGCATTGAGTGCAGCTCGCGCGAAAGCGTTCAATGAAGGTGACGCCAACATCATTGCCATGGCCTTTACTGATGACGGACTGTTGATGGCTCCTGGCACAAAATCTACTACAGGTCGTGACGCGGTTCGCGCTTACTATCAGGGTATCTTCGATCAATACAAAACTTTTCTTGAAAGCGGCTATGAGGATGTAGATATTTCTGGCGACCTCGCCTATGGAGTCGGTTTTGCCAGGGTGAAGCTCGTACCTCACACCGGAGGGGATACGCTGTTTTCAACTGCAAAATATATCAACATACTTAAGCGTCAGCAGGATGGCTCATGGCTGACAACGCATGATATTTGGAATGGAAATGAGTAAGACAGTAACTGGAAAAAGTTGAAATTTGTTACGCTGTGTATTCTCCGTGCCTACGAGCCTCCGTGGCTAATGTACTAATCATGTCACTCACTGAATAGCAAATGCGATATACCCACCTTTGAAATTGTTGCGCTGCTCTCCATTGACCGACACGACGACGTATTGCTTCCCTCCAACGGCATAGGTAGACGGTATTGAACTTGCCATTCCGGGTAACTCATACTCCCACAAAACCTTTCCGGTATTTTGATCAAAGGCACGGAACATATTGTCACCCGTGGCACCGATGAAGATCAATTCTCCGGCTGTTGCAATTCCTCCCCCACGGTTGAACATGCCTGAGTTTGGAATACCCATCTTTTTGAATGCAGGATCTTCTCCGAGCGGAACCTGCCATACAATGTTACCATCATTCAGATCGATAGCCGTCATGGTGCCGAACGGAGGTGCTATGGCTGGATGACCATCCGGATCCAGGTAAAAGCTGTATCCATTGAATCCATAGGGTTCATTGTTGTCGGGGATTGCCGCTGTCTCGAATGATTGTTGTGCCACCGTATCTTTTACATACGCTACGATAGCTGCGATCTGTTCCTCGGACAAAAATTTAAAAGATGGCATCGGCGGAGCGCCCATCTTTATGACATTGGCAATTTGTGCATTTCGATATTGTTTCACCCGCGACGTTAGATCGGGACCGACACCCGTTCCTTTTTTATCGGCTCCATGGCAATTAGAACAATAGGTTCGGTATAATATTTCAGGATTTAATTGATTTGCTTCGCGGATCTTTTTCAGATCTGTGAGTTTCAGGATCATGGGAATATCTGTCGAATTAACGAACAGCCTATTGGTCGACGGGTTGACTGAAGCCCCTCCCCAATTAGATCCACCATGCGCTGTTGGAAGCATGAGCAGCCCTTCCATTGACGGTGGTTCATAGACGCCGGTTTTGTATTTATTTTTTGCAATCTCTTCTTTTATCCATGTGGCTGAACGACCAAAGTATTCCTCGCGAAACCCTTGACGAGCAAACGGAGGATTTTCAGGTATCGGCTGGGTTGGCCAGGGTCTTTCTCCGGGCATACTGCTGAGGGTATCGACGGGTACTTCGTTGACGGTGTACAACGATTCTCCTGTTTCACGATCAAATAAAAACAAATACCCCATTTTAGTCACCAGCGCAACAGCATCGATCTTTTTACCATCGCGCTCAATCGTTACAAGATTTGGCGGCGAACCATTGTCGCGGTCCCACAGATCATGATGTGTTGTTTGAAAGTGCCAGATGCGTTTGCCCGTTTTCGCATCGAGTGCTAACAGGCAGTTCGCAAAAAGATTTTTCCCGGGGCGGTCAGCGCCATAGAAATCGAAAGAGGGAGATGCTGTAGGTACAAACACGATCCCTCGTTTTTCATCCAGCGCCATGCCTGCCCAGCAATTAGCCCCACCGTTGCGCTGTCGTGCGTCGGGTGCCCAGGTGTCCGCCCCAAACTCTCCAGGTTTTGGGATGACATGGAAAATCCATTCCAGTTTACCTGTGTTTATATTGAACGCCCGAATATCACCAGAAATTGATGGAAGCTCGTCCGGTACTTTACAACCGACAATAAAAAGATCATTATATACAACGCCCGGGGCATTACTTGATACAGGAATGCGTGTGCGCATCGAGTCGGGTACCTCAAGTCCTTCGTAAAAATCAACGCGGCCGTTGGCTCCAAATTCTGGCATCACTTTACCCGTCTCAGCATTAATAGCGTATAGCGTGCCACCCGAAATAAGGAAAATGCGATCCGGGCTGCCAGGATGGTATGTCATTCCTTTTGACCAATTCGGAATTGATGAGGTGTCGGGAACAAATTCCCACAATAGCCTGCCCGTTGTAGCATCCAATGCGACTAGTTTATTGGAAGGCATTAGGCCGATGACACGACTTTTCATCATCACCGGATTGAAATAGACTCCTCCGCCTTCCGTTGTATCCTCATGACGCCAGACTTCGCGCAACTGACTTACGTTTGAGCTATCGATATAACTCAGTGTCGAATATTTATTGTTAGACGCGTCGTGACCGAAAGTTGGCCAAGTCGACCCTGCATCCTCTTTACCGGGAGAGCAACCAATTAAAATAGCAAGCGATAAAAATCCGAAGAGTTGTCTTGTTTTCGAAGCAGTAATCCATCCCATTGTAACGACTAAGTTATAAAGAATGGAGACCTTTCCTATCCGCTTCTGTCAAACGATCTCCGTAAGAGTTTAAAAAAATTTGCCACCAAGACACAAAGGTTTGGCAACGCGACCCCCTTGACCATATACCTTATACCTTATTCCTTATTCCCTACTCCTTCTTTCAAACGCACACTTCCGACCGCATCACTCCGATCTTAAGCTAGTCACCGGATTCGACAGGGCGGCCCTAAATGCCAGATAACTTACTGTGAGTAGTGCAATTAATGATGCAACTGTCGCTGCGACAAGAAACACCCACCATTTTAAATCAATGTGGTAGGCATACTGTTGCAACCACTTGTTGCTGCCCCACCAGGCAATAGGAAATGCAATTGCGTTTGCGATTAACACCAGCTTTACAAAATCCCAAGAAAGCAAGGATACCAGATTTGTGATCGTAGCGCCGAGAACTTTGCGCACTCCAATTTCCTTTACCCGTTGTTCGGATGAGTACGTCGCCAGTCCAAAGAGGCCGAGACACGCGATAAATATTGTTGATAAAGCAACCCATCCCAACAATGTTTGACGCCGTTCGTCTTCCACATAAAACAAAGCTAGTTGGTCGTCAAGAAAATGATATTCAAACGGCTCACGCTCATCATTCTTTACCATGATTGCTTTTAACTTTTCCAGCGTGCCTGTAATGTTAGTGTTAGCAATCTTTACAGAGTAATAATCGATGTCGTGAATTGGATTCTCGTTGTAGGCAATCATTAACGGTTCAATTCTGGCACGAAGCGATTGAAAATGAAAGTCTTTCACAATGCCAATCACCCTGGGTCTAAATGGCACATTTTCATCGTTCAAAGGAACAAAGGTTGCGTCTCCCGCCTGTGCTCCAATCTCTACTACCTGGCCGGCTACTTCGGTGATACCGAGCATCCGCGCTGCCGTCTCATTAAGTATTACGCTCATTGAATCCGCGCGGGTGTCAAAGTTCCTACCCTGCAAAAGAGTGACTTCATAAGTATTGATGAAATCTTTATCAGCACCGATCATATAGGAAGTCTTATATTCTTCTGTGCTTCCAGGATTCCTTAACTTGATCCGCCGAAGTGTTTTCCAC
>JAEZBX010000019.1 GCA_023412765.1 Bacteroidota bacterium | reverse complement strand
GCCAATCCCAATCTGTTTTTTGGAAGGCCCGAAGGAAAAGGAAGAACCGATGCTGGTGTAGCGGGGGAAACTTCCTCTCCAGGTGCATCATAGCTACCACGTTGTAACACATGAGTCTTCCTCGGCTTAGGCATCTCCTCCATGACCATAACTTCCTGTATCGTCTCAGCAGAATCGGCCTGGGTTGTTCGAACGGCGCGCAACATTTTCCGCGCTGTTTCAACCTCGGGGTTCACCGCTGAAAGGTAGTAGTCTTTCAAATCTTGTTTTAGTGAATCAGTAAAGGCGTCCGGTTTTTTCGCGATAATAGAAGACCATGCTTCTTTTCCACCAAGAATCCTCGCTTCAATAGGAGTTATCTCTCGATTGTAAACAACAATATCATCCACCTTGCCATTTTTCAATCCCCAACCGCGATCCCATGCGCCAACCTGAAGTCCAGGCTGTCCGTGGTAGAGTAGAATATCTTTCGTCAGGTTGTCTGCCGTTGTTTCCATGGGAAGCTCTTTTCCATCCTGGTATAGATGCAATCCGGAGGCACGGGAGGAGCCATCGTAAGTCATGGTAAGCTGGATCCACTGATCACGGGGCACATCCTGCATTGAATATTTCCGAATTGCGTTAGATGGTGCAGTGTGAGAAACTCCCAGTCTAAGCCTGTTATCTTTCAGATATAGGTCATACCCGCGATAGTTAAAATGACGTTCCATGGTACACTTATGGAAGATGACACCCTCTATTAAATCACTCGGAATAAAAACCCAAAGACCAATACTGAAGGCATCACTTCTTCGGAAAATACCCACCTCATTGAGATCAAGCCAGGCATCTCCATTCAAGCTCAAAGCCTTTCCACCATCATGATTTTCAAATACCGGAGCTTCCTTGCCTGTAATCATTTGCATCGATCCTTCGTGCCGTGGATTAACGCTGCTCTTAAGTGAACTTCCATCAAAAGGGTAATGGGCAATTAAACCCGACTGTGGTATTTTTTCATGCGCGAGTTCACGAAAACCTCCGGAGGTTAACCAGCTATCCAATTTGGACGCAGCACGTTGCTTTATACTATCCACCTTTTGCTCCTGCTGCACTATATTGTTTTGTAAGAAGTTGAGTATTTTCTCCTGTTGTTCTGTGGGTAGCCCTAACGTTGGTCCAGGCATAGCATCGTCCCATGAAATTTGCCCCGCTTCGGGTATATTATTGAAGAAGCTAAAAAGTTCATAGTAATTTTTCTGAGAGATCGGATCGAACTTGTGATCATGGCAGCGGGCACATCCCACGGAGAGACCGAGGAAAGCATCTCCAAATGTGTTTGTTCGATCAACAACATATTCCGCCTGAAATTCCTCCTCAATAATACCACCTTCCATATTTTGCGAGTGGTTACGGTTAAACGCTGTTGCAAGGATTGTTTCTTTTGTCGGCAGTGGTAATAGATCACCGGCCAGTTGCCATTGAATGAACTTATCGTAAGGATAATTTTTATTGAACGCCTCAATTACCCAATCACGATAGGGCGACATATCCCGAAGCCTGTCAACGGTATAGCCATGCGAATCTGCAAAGCGGGCCAGGTCAAGCCAGTCGACCGCCATTTTTTCACCATAATGCGGACTTTGAAGCAGGCGATCTACCTGTTTTTCGTATGCGTCGTTAGAATTATCCTGGATAAAAGCATCAATTTCTTGTAGGGTGGGTGGAAGGCCTGTCAGGTCAAGGCTGAGACGACGCAGCAGTAATTCCTTATCTGCTTCACGAGAGGGTTTCAAATTCTCCTGCGCAAGTTTGTCAAAGATAAAGTGATCGATCGCGTTGATCGCCTGGTCATCAAATTTTGTTTTTGGTACCTCATGCAAGGCAGGTTTTACAAATGCCCAATGGGGTTTATACTCCGCTCCTTCCTTAATCCACTTTATGAGAGTAGCCTTTTCTTTTGCATTCAGATCGAGATGCGACTCCGGTGGCGGCATTTGATACTCGGGGTCAATACTCAAAATCCGATGAAACATTTCACTGTCTTGCAGATCACCAGGCGCTATCGCTACTTTCCCCGGACTTTCAGAAAGTTCCGCAAGTGCTACTTCTTTGACGTCCAGGCGCAAACCTGCTTTCTGCTTTGCCTCGTCAGGTCCATGGCATGCAAAACATTTATCACTCAGTATCGGCTTTACATGAATGTTGTAGTCTAGACGACCCGGTATATCATCGTAGGCTTTAGCTACATCATCAGGAAGCGGTGGCGAACAGGCGCCAAGGCAAAATGCCACGAAAAGCACATAATGATAGAAGAATCCTTTCATCACATTGTCGTTCTTGATACTTGACGTATTTTAATTCCGAAATAACATTTATGTAATGTACATGATAGATGCGGTTGGGAGAAGTAAAATAGCGGCAAACTTCGACAAGGATCCTCACCTATCTGTTGCATCACCGTGCTATCAAATGCGATCCCATTCGAGGGACCGTCAACGATGGTGATGAGACGCTCCAAATCGTGGGTCGCCATAATCTGTTTGGAGCCGTGGCTCTTGTGAGACACGGGATCATTCGGATAAAGGGCCAGGCGCACACCTGCTTTTTCAGCAACAAGGACGACGACATCGATAGCTATCAGACTTACGAATGCCGTAAAGTGCGCTATCAGTTAGTCCTAATTTCATTTATCTGACATCAGCATTTTGTTTTTTCACAATTTTGACGATACGATTATATACGATTTCTGATAAATTCCATGTGTATCCATCAAAATCGGTTGAGTTTACAAATTGAATGATCACTGCGTCTATGTCTTTGTGGTATTTTGCAATACTTTGATAGCCGGGAATCAGTCCAGTATGCTCGTACACGTAAATGGATGAATAAATTTCACGTTCACTTTCATCGAACAGTGATCCATCATTCAGCGCGCGTAGGAATTTCCCCACGTCCTCTGCTGTGGCTATCATAGAGCCATAGTCAGCTGTCTTGATATCGTCGTCAATACCAGCATAATATCCACTCATCAAATTGTCAAGATTCACTTCACTGAGGGAACCGAATGTATTGTTCAATTCAAGGGGCACCAGTACCTCTTCTTCGATGTATTGTGATTTTTCGTAGCCCACAACTTTTTTTATGACCTCGGAAATCAACAAATAATTTGTGTTCGAATATTGATAGTCGTCGCCGGGTTTAAAGTTAGCAGGCAAATCAAGCACTCGGTCAATCGCTTCTTTATTATTTTCTGGCGGGTTTGTCCAAAAGTCTGGCGTGGCAGTTATATTGGGAATGCCGCTTCGATGCTGCACCATCATTCTTAAAGAAATTTTCTCAGCATTTTCGATCCGTCCCACAAGCTCAGGAAAATAATCAGACAAAGTATTATCCAAAGCCAGGCGTTTGTCATTTGCCAATTTGGTGACAGCCACAGCATCATATAACTTTCCTATACTGGCAATCTTGAATAACGCTTTTGGATCGGCCGGTACTTTGTTCTTTCGATCATGCCAACCGTCTGCATAAAACGATGCAGGTTTGCCGGCTACGTCCACATAGACAATAATTCCGTCAAATCCATGACCAATTCCTTCATCCAACTGATCTTGCACCGTATCTGGTAGTGGTAATATCCAGGCCCATACTAAAATCCACGGCACGAAGAACATGGAAATTATGGTTCCAAGAAATAACCCTACTCTGAATATTATTCTTGCTCGCTTCTTCGCCATAACAATAGTTTATTTCCGCAAAAGTCGTTCCTTTTCTCCCATTTGAAGAGCCACTCAGGCATCAATACATTAAATCTGTCAAGCGCTCGTCCATTCTGAACAGGAATCTATTTCTTTTGTAACTCACGGTCGAGGTCAGCTAAACTCTCAAAAGAAAGATCATTCACGTCTGCCGCTTCATCTTTGTGCAACATTAAACCTACTGTCATTAGAACCCCGGTAAATAAAATAGTGTACAAAAGAATGCCGCTGCTGAATGAATCCTGCATATACTTTGCCGGTATTCCAAAAAAAAGTAAGATGGTAATCAATCCGCGAGGAGCGATGAATAGCTCCGTCAGTACATCCTTCAAAAATATCCTGAGGACTATGAACCGCACGGCATATAACGACGCTACGATGCTTAAGCTTATAATCGCTGTCTCTAAGTCGAATAGAGATTGCAGATCAAGTGTTATTCCGAAAACCACGAAGAAGAAAGTTCGTACTACGAATGCTGATTCAAGTGTTACCAGGTGAAACTCCTTATTGATTCCCGCTAACATATCACCATTGATAAGCTTTTTGAGTTTTTTTCGAAAGAACAATTCATAGTTGCTCAGTATCAGGCCAAACACCAGAATTACAATAAGCGAGGAAAGATGAAATATCTTTCCAATGGAATAGAGCATAACGAGAATTGAAATGAGTAAGAATAATCGCGCATTATCACGAAGGTTCTGGAATACGAGGACAAGTAGGTAACTCAATATAACTGATAATACTATAGTGATCCCAACCGTCGCTATGATCTCTATAATTGTTGACGATGTCGTGGCATTTTCATCTGCGTCGACGACGAAATAAAAAACCATAATACCCAGGATATCTGAAAACGTGCTTTCGTACACCATGAATTCCTTTTTCAACTCGGGTAAATGCTTGACGCTTGGAATTATGATAGCACTGCTCATCACTGACAAAGGAATAGCATACACAAGCGACGTGTAAAAGTTAAATCCAAGGAAATGCATTATGATGAATGAAATTGCCGCGCATGATCCTGCAAGAGCAATGAATGCTACTGCAAAGGCCTTGAAAACAAGGCCTTTTTTCTTGGACGTCAACTTTAGATCAAGGGCAGCCTCTAGCACAATCATTATCAATCCCACAATTCCGAGAAGTTCAAGCAAGTCCATCAGCCTGGGACTGACATTCATATCCAATTCCGCTAGGAGAAATTGGAATCCAATACCCAACATGATCAAGAGCAGAACACTCGGTATTTTGGTCAATTTAGAAATCCAGCCAAAGGAGTAGGATATAATAACTACTCCGCAAATGACAAGAATGTCGTAATATGCATTTGGCGTAATCATAACTATTTACAAGAGAAACAATTATACAATAAACCTAATCTAATGTCACTAAAATTGTACTTAGCAGGTCTCAATTTTCTTCTAGAATTTAGATTTTAAGAAACGAATGGAAAAGGTACGCAAATTCGGAACGTTTGGGGGTGTCTTTACGCCCTCTATTCTTACGATCCTGGGGGTGATCATGTATCTGCGATTACCAATGATTGTTGGCGAAGCAGGTTTGTGGGTTACAATTGGAATCATTCTTCTGGCGCATCTTATATCCGTGACAACCGGTCTCAGTATTTCTTCGATTGCAACGGACAAGCGCGTAGAAGCTGGTGGAACCTACTATATGGTTTCACGAAGTCTTGGCTTGCCCATTGGAGGGACATTAGGACTCGCATTATTTGTAGGTCTTTCGCTAGGTGTAAGTCTCTACGTGATCGGATTTTCTGAAAGCTTCCTTTCGTATATGGGTTACGAAGTAACCACTAACTCAATCCGCATAGCCGGTACAATTGTATTGATCGCTGTTACGACGATAACGATTATCAGCACCTCCCTTGCGATCAAGACACAATTCATCATCATGGCAGCAATAGCCCTATCGTTGATTTCAATACTATTGGGTGATCACCAGTTCACACCAACCGTTAGCCAATCCGTTGAACCTTTTTCCAACGAAATTGTACCGTTCATGGTTTTGTTTGGCATCTTCTTTCCTGCGGTCACCGGTTTTGAGGCTGGTGTATCTATGTCGGGAGATCTGAAAGATCCAAAAAGTTCAATTCCACTGGGATCAATCATAGCTATTGTCGTCGGCTTGATAGTGTACTTGGGCTTAACGGTTTTTCTTGCATTAACCGTTGATTCGCGAATGCTTTCTGAAGATCCTCAGGTATTATTAAAAATATCGTGGCTTCCGGGGTTGGTTGTTGCTGGAATTTGGGGAGCAACCCTTTCGTCGGCATTGGGTAGTATTTTAGGAGCGCCGCGTATTTTACAAGCTACTGCTGTTGATAAGATTACGCCACGTATTTTCGCGAGAGGTGTCGGTATATCCAATGAACCCCGAAATGCTCTAATACTTACTTTTCTTATTGCTGAAGCCGGAATTTTGATCGGTGACCTTAACGTAATTGCGCGTGTAGTATCCATCTTCTTTATCACGACCTACGGTTTTATTAACCTTAGCTGTGCCTTCGAAACGTGGACTAGCGCGGACTTCCGGCCTTCATTCAGGACTCCAGGTTGGATCAGCTTCCTGGGTGCGTTCGCCTGTTTTATCGTAATGATCGAGCTCGATTTTGTAGCGACGCTGGGCGCTTCCATTATTTTGGGCCTGTTATTTTTCTTTCTGAAAAGAAGAGAGCTTTCGTTGCAATCCGGAGATGCATGGAGTGGCATATGGTCATCGCTTGCAAAAACATCTCTATTCCGCTTAACCGGTGAAAAAGAACATACAAGAAATTGGAGACCCAACATCCTGATGTTTTACGGAGCGGATACACCACGCGCTTTTATGTATAATCTGGGAAACGCAATTAGTGGTAAGCTGGGACTGCTATCATCCTTCGAATTGGTAAAAGTGGAAGGTTCAAAGCTTACAAGGCTTGAACGACACAAGCGATCGCCTGAGACTAACGAAAAGATTTTTCATCATACCTATCTGTGCGAGGATATTTATTCTGGTATAGACGAAATTATCAGGGTGTACGGGTTCCCGGGCGTGGAGCCTAACACAGTCCTTATGGGCTGGACTAATAAGAGAGAGAACAGGCAGAAGTTTGTTGCCCTGATGACACGTATTCAGGAGTATAACTTTAATTCACTGTTTCTCTATCATAATGGTACAGGCAATATTAATAGTAATCCAACCATTGATGTTTGGTGGAGCGGTCGTGGCAGCAACCTTTCACTTGCGCTAAATATTTTAAGACACCTTACCACTTCTGACTTCTGGAGCAAATGTTCCATAAGATTATGCACTATCCTTAACAACCCGGACGATAAAGACAAGATCGAACGTTTCATGCGAACGTTACTAACCGACTTCAGGACAACCGCGACGATTAAAATTATTGACAACTATGTTACCTTATCAAATGAACAGGAGATTATTGGAAAGGAATCTTTGGACACAGACTTGACTATCATTGGGATGCGCAATAGATCGGATGGCGGTTTGGAAACTACATTCCAAAATGTTGAGAATATTTGCAAGCACTTAAAGACTGCGTTATTTATTCATGCCTCGGACGCTTTTGAAGAGTATAATGTAATCGAACTTATCACCCCGGTTGCAAAGTTTAATGCGACCGAATGGATCCTGCCTGATTTGGAAGATTCCAAATATCCCGAACTCAACCTTGATATTAAGAAAATAGACAATCATGGGAAAGAGCTGGTACTTGCACTTTACAACAAAGTTTTTAAACCAAGTTTTGAGCTGGACGACGAACTTTATGAAAAAATAATTTCGCTAGCGCAAACGACGACAGAAACGCTCAGTAAAATTACACACCACGAGCCAGTGGCTCGGCGCTTAGCAATAGAAAGGGCGCATAAAAACTTTTTGGCTCAAGCGAAGGACTTCGTAACAAATCCCTTGAAAGATTCTGTAGAAGAAGGAGCAACCTCCATTAAAGAGGGAATGCTCTGGTACCTGCAACAAATAGAGCAGGATGTAAACCGATTTCCGAAATCAAAGCATATCAACCACGACAGACAGGAGTTTGTCATTAAAAATACTGATCATGCTCAAATGCGATGGTTTAAGACAAAGCAAAAAGTACTACATCCTTTTTCGCAGAGGCCAATTCCGTTAAAAGTAACATTCCGAAACGGCGCATCCTATTTTCTAAAAGACACCCGTTACCACTTTCTTACGTTGATGATGGATGATGTTAAAAAGATTTTAACCACGTCCCGGGAAAATATACAGAGTTACCTAAACTGGGTGGATGAATTATTTGGCGCTGCAATGACCGGTAAGCAAGAGCAATCAGCCGTAGCAGATCTGGTGCAACAACTTGAAGAGCGAGCACGACAGCAGCTTTCACATCATCAGGAATCGAAGTCGCGTTGTTTGGGGCGATTACAAGTAGAATACAGAAAAAATGTAATTTTCTTTATGCACCAGCTGGAGCGATTAGATTTTAACCGGATCATTCGAAGAAAAAGAAGAACCCAAAAATTCTATTTGAAAAAGAAAAATCAATTACTCAATTTCTCGGCAGACTGGCACGACAAAACCGTTCTCGAACTCAATTCTATCAAAACCAAAATAATGATACGCCAATACTTTCGCGTTGCCAGAGTTGAGATAGGCCGATTTGTTTCCAGGACTATGAGGATGTTTAAAAATCATCAGCTCAAAATCCAGGAAGTAAAGGAAATGTTAATTCAAACATCATCATCGAGTGATGGCGAATCAAAACAGCCAGTTCTGCCAGAGCTAAATGGCGACTTCAATTTTGTACCGGATTCTGTTCAGGAGATGTCCGAAAAACTTTTGTTGCTGACAGGAGATGTTGCAGAGGAAATAACGATTAAAATTTCCGACAATAAGCAGGATAAAATTCTGAGACTTCCTCTACGCGCGATGCTTAAGCATATAGTTGAAACGAATCTCTCCTCACCTTTTGAGGACAAATTTGATGCGCTTGTAAAAGAAGTGAAGAGAAGAAGTTTTATTATAAACGATCGGGCAAAGCTTGCGATATTTAACAT
>JAEZBX010000341.1 GCA_023412765.1 Bacteroidota bacterium | reverse complement strand
TTTACCTTCGGCAATTCCTCACCAGGCACATTTAAAAGATAAGGGAGATCGTAAAAGCCCAGTGACAAAATAACAGCCTTTGACTTATATCTGCTTTTTGATGTGATAATGTTGTGATGCCCATTCTTGCTTTCAATGACATCGACTCTTTCGTATAGCCTTACGTTAAGATCCCAGTGTGAACAAACTCTCCGGTAGTACTCCAGTGACTCCGCCCGGTTCGGCTTTGGCCCGTGTGAAATGAATGGAACATTTCCGATCTCCAATCTTTCAGAGGTAGAGAAGAAAGTCATATTAAGCGGATAGTGATAAAGTGAATTTACAAGGCAACCTTTTTCGATGATCACATAAGATAGGTTTGCTTTCTTAGCCTCTATTCCGCAAGCCAGACCAATCGGCCCAGCACCAATAATCACCACATCGTAAGTATTTTCAATCTCCATTATCCACAAGTTTGCTCAGTATAAGAATAAGTTTTTTCTCACGCTTTATCTTTTAAAAATACGGTCTCAAAGAGATCCAGGGTATTGACGCGCCTTACCGCACATCCCTACCGGATTGCCAAGATTCAGGTCTTTTGCATCAACCTTGCTTAAAGCAAAAAAGTCTATCCTAAGTCCTGAATTCACTTTACATTTGCAGTCCAAATTGGATATAAATGAGAGAAGTACGAGTAAGATTTGCACCGAGTCCAACGGGAGCGTTACACATTGGAGGCGTTAGGACAGCACTTTACAACTTCCTTCTCGCCCGGCAAACCAAAGGTACCATGATCTTGCGGATTGAAGACACCGATCAAACAAGATTTGTTCCAGGCGCCGAAGAATATATCCTTGAAGCACTTTCCTGGATTGGGATTACGATCGACGAAGGTGTTGGTGTCGGCGGACCTTATGCCCCTTACCGGCAATCCGAGCGCAAACCGATCTATATGCAGTACGCGCAACAGTTAATTGATGCGGGACACGCTTACTATGCATTCGATACGGAAGAAGAGTTGAATGACATGCGCGAAGGATTGAAAGCCGATGGCGTCACAACCCCCCAGTACAACAGCATTACGCGGATGCAAATGCGAAATTCGTTGACATTGCTTGAAGATGAAGTAAAAGCTTTATTGGAGGCCAAAACTCCATACGTGATTCGCCTGAAGGTTCCACGAAAAGAAGAAATCAGGCTGAATGATATGATCCGCGGATGGGTGTTAGTGCACTCTTCTCAGATCGATGACAAAGTGCTGATGAAAAGTGACGGTATGCCAACGTACCATATGGCAAACGTTGTGGATGACTACCTGATGAAGATATCACATGTGGTAAGGGGCGAAGAATGGCTTCCCTCGGCACCACTACATGTGCTTCTTTATAAGTATCTAGGGTGGGAAAAGGAGATGCCCCAATTCGCACACTTACCATTGCTGCTTAAGCCTACAGGAGAAGGTAAATTAAGTAAACGCGATGCAGACCAAATGGGGTTTCCAATATTTCCGTTGGACTGGACCGATCCGGCTACAAAAGAAAAAGCTGCAGGATTTCGCGAGGCTGGGTACTTACCGGAGGCGTTGATCAATTTCCTGGCCTTTCTAGGCTGGAACCCGGGAACTTCGCAGGAGATATTTTCAATGGAGGAGCTGATCAAAACATTTTCCATTGATCGAATAGGGAAAGCTGGCGCAAAATTCGACATCCAAAAAGCGCAATGGTTCAATCAGCAATATATCCGCGCAAAATCGGATGAAGAACTTTCAAGTTATCTGCTTGATTTGCTTGCAAAAGAAAACATCAGCTGTACAAAAGAGAAAGCGTTAAAGATAGTTGCCATCATGAAGGAACGCGTCACGTTTCCAAAGGATCTTTGGGAACAGGGCAAGTTCCTTTTCCATGCGCCGACTTCTTTTGACGAAGCCGTTGCCAACAAGAAATGGAATGATGATGCGATAAAGGTAATCTCTGCATATAAGGAAGAACTAGCTAAACTGTCTGAATTTGACGCCAGCATTGCCAAAGCGACTTTGGAAAAGGTTACTTCCGGACTTGGCATAGGTACAGGGAAAATCCTTCAGGCATTGAGACTATCTATTACAGGTGCTGGCGGAGGGCCTGACTTGATGATAGTAATGGAAATCATCGGCAGGGAGCAGGTTATGGAAAGAATTGACCATGCACTTAAAACTTTGAGCGCTAAAGTTGTTTAACTTAGCATATGGCGAAATCACCTAAAAAATCCGCGAACAAACCCAAACCGCGTGTTCACAAAGATCTGCAAGGGCTAAACATTGTGATTGATCAGTTTGGAGAAATCAAGGCCAACATGAATATTGAAAAACTGAATGAATTTCTCGACAAAAATGTCGACGACAAGAAGCTGGCTGAGCGCGATGATTACGACGAATTGAAGAAAGGCAAGAAAAAGAAAAAATAAGTACCAATTCCAGGACGTTCCCACTTCATGAGGATATCACTATACTGGATCTTTCTTGTTTTCTTCTTCAGTTCAACGCTTCTTGAAGCGCAAGATCAATGGCCTGCTAACCTCATAACCGTTCCCGAAAAATCAAAATTTGCAAAAACCTCGTCTCATAGCGATGTAATGAAATTTCTTGATCACCTTCAATCAAGTAGTAAATCGATACATGTTATCTCAATGGGACAGAGTCTGGAAGGAAAAGTTATACCAGTAGCTGTATTGTCCAGCCCAACCGTTAGAACCGCTGCAGAGGCAAAAGCATTGGGGAAACCGGTCATCTATATCCAGGGAAATATACATGCAGGTGAGGTAGAGGGGAAAGAAGTAACGTTGATGTTGATGCGCGAGATTCTACTCGGTGATAAAAGCAATCTTCTCGACAACCAGATAATTTTGTTCGCACCAATTTATAATACGGACAGCAACGACAAAATGGAAGCGGGGCGCCGGCCGTCGCAGGAAGATAGTCCACTGAAAGTAGGACTCCGCGAAAACAGCGCAGGCCTTGATCTCAATCGCGACGGAACGAAAATGGAAGCCTTAGAAACAAAGGGACTCTTCTCAAATATCATAACGCAATGGGATCCTCAGGTTTTTGTTGACCTTCACACCACAAATGGCACCTGGCATGCCTATTCTTTAACATGGGCGCCTGGTTATCATACCATCGGTGATTCAGCTACCTATAACTATACTATGCAAATGTTGCGATCTATTACAGCAACGGTGAAAGAAAAATATTCGCTAGACTTCGGACCCTATGGCGAATTCAGGCTTGATGAAGGTTGGCCTCCAAAGAATTTTTATACGTACAATCATCATCCCAGGTACCTGGTAAATAATTTTGGACTTCGCAACCGGGTGGCTATCCTCAGTGAGGCATTCTCACATGAGCGTTTTTATCAACGCATCAATTCAACCTATCATTTCGTAAGCGAAATACTGAACTTTACTAATACTCATGGTAAAGAAATCCTTGATCTGAACAAGAAGGCAGACGCCGCTTCGATACAGAACGCATTGGCACAAGCAGGCAAGTTAAAAAAGGGCGTTCGGTTCCAAATGATGTCAAAGGAGAAGCTAAATGGATTTAGGACGTATGATTATCTTCAATTCAAAAAGGACGACAATAATTTAGATTGGATTCGTACAGGGAAAGTTGTTACCTATGATGATGTGAATTATCACGGCGCATTTCGCGCTACCGTCGAAGCTACGGTGCCCAGGGGATATATAATTCCTGCACAGTTTTCACATCTCATTGAAGTCTTAAAAAATCATGGAGTAATTGTGGATCAACTCACAGGATCAAAAAGTTTCACAGGTGAAGTTTTCCGCATCAACTCCTTCGAAAGATCTGCACGAAAGTTCGAAGGACATAACATGGCAAGTGTGAATGGTTCATTTGGCGCGGCAACGAAAAGATTTAAGAAGGGAGATTTTGTTGTTGACCTCGCCCAGCCCCTGTCCAACCTGATATTTTATCTTTTGGAACCTCAGTCAGATGATGGACTTATCAACTGGAATTTCTTTGATTCATACCTTGAAAAGCAAGGGGTGAACAACAAGCCTGTTGATTATCCCGTATTTAAGTACATAAAATAAAATCTAAAACCATGGCCAGATCGCACGAAATCGATTATCAAATTAAAGGTGAAAGCATTCAAATTGTAGAGGTAGAACTCGATCCGGGCGAGACGGTCATTGCGGAAGCCGGTGCAATGCTATTTATGGAAGATGGTATTCAGTTCCAGGCAAAGATGGGCGACGGGTCAAATCCGAATCAAGGTTTGTTCGACAAGCTCATTTCAGTAGGTTCAAGAGTGCTCACAGGCGAATCTTTGTTCATGACGCATTTCACAAACCAAGGTAATCGCCGGGCAAAAGTTGGTTTCTCAGCTCCATATCCTGGCACAGTGATCCCTATCGACCTTGCTCAATCCCCTGGAAACAATGTGATCGTTCAGAAAGATGGATTTCTTTGTGCAGCTTTTGGAACAAAAATCTCAATTACATTTAATCGCAAGCTTGGCTCGGGTTTGGTTGGCGGTGAAGGCTTTATTCTGCAAAAGTTACAAGGCGACGGAAAGGCATTTGTTCACGCAGGTGGAACGGTTATCGAACGGACCCTTAACAACGAAACCTTAAGAGTAGATACCGGTTGCGTTGTTGCTTTTGAATCGCAGATAGATTTCGACGTGCAAAGCGCTGGAGGTCTACGCTCCATGATCTTTGGCGGCGAAGGGTTATTTCTCGCGACCTTGCGCGGTACCGGAAAAATTTGGCTTCAGTCAATGCCAATTCGCAAGCTTGTTCAGGCGCTGGCGCCTTACGGGCGAAATGCCGGTAAGGAATCAAGCTCTCTATTAGGAGGACTGCTGGAAAGATCGTAGCAGGCCGAAGACACATCTTCGCCAGCGTTTGTCACTTATCTTTGTACCTTATTCTTTTTCATGACCGCGTTGAAAATTGGGCTCATTCGCGAAGGCAAAATTCCACCCGACAAACGTGTCGCCTTTACTCCATTGCAGGCCGAGGAGATAGAGCAACGTTTTCCGGACGTGAAATTGATTTGTCAAACCAGTCCGATACGATGTTTCAATGACGACGAATATCTCGAACGCGATATCATTGTAACGGAGGATGTAAGCAACTGCGACATACTGATGGGAATCAAGGAAGTTCCTATCGACTCTCTCATTCCAAATAAGACATATCTCTTTTTTTCACATACGCTGAAAAAACAACCGTATAACAGAAAGCTGCTGCAGGCTGCGCTCAAAAAAAATATCAGGCTCATCGACTATGAAGCACTAAAAGACAAACTAGGCAATCGTCTCGTCGCCTTTGGAAGATATGCAGGTATTGTCGGAGCCTATAATGGGCTATGGACATACGGACAGCGTTATAAGAAATTCACTCTTCGCAGGGCTTTTGATTGTTTCGATGTAAATGATCTCAAGCTTGAACTTGAAAAGGTCAGGCTTCCTCCTATCAAAATTCTTCTAACCGGATCAGGACGTGTGGGCAAAGGAGCGATGGAAACATTAGACAGTGCGCGGATTAGAAAAGTTAGTATACATGATTTTCTCTATCGCAAATTTGATCAACCTGTCTATATTCAACTCAGCAGCGGAGACTATCACACGCGCAAAGCCGGAGGTCACTTTAACCGCGATGAATTCCACCGATACCCTGAACGTTACTTCTCCCACTTTTCAGATTTTACAAAAGTAACGGACCTGCTATTGGCTGGGGCTTACTGGAATCCGAAAGCCCCTGTATTATTTACCCAGGAAGATATGCTGGCGCCAGATTTCAGAATTCGAATTATTGCCGACATCACATGCGACATCAATGGATCTATTCCAAGCACGAAGCGAGCCAGTACCATTCCCGACCCGATTTATGATTATGACCCTCGTACCGACAAATTGCATCCACCGTTCAGCGACGATTCTTTTATTTCAGTAATGGCGGTTGATAATCTTCCCTGTGAACTTCCAAGAAGCGCGTCGGAGGAGTTTGGTCGCGATCTTATCGATCGGATATTAAAGCCATTGATCGAAGATGACTCCGACGGCATAATTGACCGTGCCACAATAGCACTCAACGGCCAGCTTACTCCACATTTTAGTTATCTGCAGGATTATGCATCCGGCGGTGAAAATAACCCTTGATGGATTGCGTTACCGTTGTGGCGTAATTTGATCCCAACACACCAATAAATACCTTTTCTTTGAATTCATATGGAGACATACCAATTCTCAAAGCGCGAAGAAATAGCAAATGCAGTTACTCACGGGATTGGTGCATTGCTCGCCATCGCCAGTCTGGTTTTATTGGTCGTGTTTTCTGCTATAAATGGATCTGCCTGGCATGTGACTGGCTTTACAATTTTTGGTGCGACCCTTACGATACTCTACACCATGTCGACATTGTATCACTCATTAACAGGTTCCCGCATAAAGAAACTGTTCAGGAAATTTGATCACATGTCTATTTTCCTTTTAATCGCCGGAACGTACACACCATTTTGCTTAACAGTCTTAAGAGGGTGGTTGGGCTGGGTTCTCTTCGGAATTGTTTGGGCATGCGCGGTCGGTGGAATTGTATTAAAAGCATTCCATACCGGCAAACATGAATTTTTGTCAACCATTCTCTACATAGTGATGGGATGGATGGTGATATTTTTTATTAAGCCAGTGTACCTTTATATGTCAGGCATTGGTTTTGCCTTCCTTATGGGAGGAGGAGTCCTTTATACTCTGGGTGCTTTTTTCTTTGTACGCGATAAAATTCCTTACTATCACAGCATCTGGCATTTGTTTGTCCTTGGCGGAAGCATTTTACATTTTTTCGCTGTGCTAAGCATACTCTAGAGTGCTGGGTTCACCAACCAGATAGCCAACGGGTACAGGGCGAACGAAGTTACTAATGCACTTTTTCCTAGGGCCTGCTGAAAAATAAAGATATGGTATTAACTCGGGGTACGTCCTTGGATCTCTGCCGGTGCGGTGGCCTGGTCGAAATGCGGGGGTGGCCCGGAATGCGCGGTGGCCAGCATATTTCGACCCACCCTT
>JAEZBX010000306.1 GCA_023412765.1 Bacteroidota bacterium | reverse complement strand
GGATGAGCTGAATGTTTATACATTTCGCAATTTTTACAACGGTGGGGGTGTTGGCTTGGCTGACATCAACAACGATGGGTTGCTTGATATCCTTTTAGCTGGGAACCTTGTCTCTAATAAACTGTATCTAAACAAGGGGAATTTTGTTTTTGAGGACATTTCAGTTAGCAGCGGCATTGCTACCGAAGGTGTGTGGACGACTGGTGTTAGCTTCGTTGATATCAATTCAGATGGATTGCTGGATATTTATATTTGCAAATCAGGACCACCGGGAGGTAAGCGCAGAAACAACGAGCTTTTTATTAACAATGGCGATCTTACTTTTTCGGAACAATCGCGAGAGTATAACCTTGATTTCGTAGGGTTGTCAATTCATGCTGCTTTCTTTGATTATGACAGGGATGGTGATCTCGACTGTTATTTGCTAAACAATTCGATCCGCTCCGTAGGAGGCTATGATTTGAGAAAGGATCAGCGAAATATTCCGGATACCCTTGGCGGGAACAAATTGCTCAGGAACGATAATGGAAAATTCACAGATGTCAGTGCCGATGCCGGTATTTACACCAGTGCTATAGGCTTCGGACTTGGTGTTGCCGTCGGCGATATCAACCACGACGGATGGCCAGATATGTTTGTCTCCAACGATTTTTTTGAGAAGGACTACCTGTACATTAATCAACGCGATGGAAACTTTAAGGAGTCGCTGGAGGATTATATGAGGGAAATCAGCCTTGGCTCCATGGGGGCCGATATGGCCGATATCAACAACGATGGCTATCCTGAGATTTTCGTCACCGAAATGTTGCCCGAAACGGAATCACGACTGAAAACGACTGGTCAATTTGAAAGCTGGGAAAAATACCAGATGAATATTCAAAATGGATATTATCGTCAGTTTGGACGCAACGTGCTACAACTGAATAACCGAGATGGCAGCTTTAGTGAGATTTCAAGGCTTGCGGGCGTACAGGCTTCTGACTGGAGTTGGGGTGCACTAATTTTTGACATGGATAACGATGGGCTAAAAGATATTTTCGTAGCCAGCGGTATTTATAAGGATCTTATTAACCAGGACTATATAAACTTTGTGGCTGACCAGACAACCGTTCGCAATATCTTGAGGGTTAATAATAAAAGTGGAATTAAACAGCTGGTTGATTCAATTCCATCCAACAAGATTCCGAGCTATGCATTTCATAACAACGGTGACCTCACTTTTACAAATCAGGCATCTCATTGGGGACTTGGGTTATCATCGCATTCAAACGGATCTGCATATGGAGATCTTGATAATGATGGAGACCTTGATCTCGTCGTTAATAATGTGAATATGCCGACATCTGTTTTTAAGAACAATGCAACGACATTACACCCGGATAGGAAGTATCTTTCTTTTTCGGTTTATTCAAATGAGCGAAATAGCCCTGCCGTTGGCACAAAGATTTTCCTAAAATCTGGTGACAATCTTTTTTATCAAGAGCTTTCTCCCATGCGCGGGTTTATGTCTTCGGTAGATTATAAAATACATTTTGGCGTAGGGAAGTTAGATGTTATTGATTCCGTTATTGTGCAATGGCCGGACGGTAAAACCACCATGCTCAATGATGTTAAAACAAATCAGCAGATCAATTTATACCACAAAGACGCACGACAGGAGGAAAAAAGTTTTTTTACCAGTGTGAAGCCTAAGTCCTTGTTTACGCCGGCCGAGTTGCCTGGGGTAGATTTTGTTCATGAGGAAAATAACTTTGTCGACTTTGACCGCGACCGATTGCGTTTCAACATGATTTCAAATGAGGGGCCATGTGTTTGTACCGGAGATTTTAACAATGATGGTAAGGAGGATTTTTATATTGGAGGAGCAAAAAGTCAACCAGGAAAATTATACATCCAGAAAAAATCCGGCGAGTTTGAAGCGTTAAAAACTGCCGTGTTTGAGAATGATAAGGAGTCCGAGGATACGGATTGCATTTTTTTTGATTCTAACGGCGA
Source organism: Bacteroidota bacterium (assembly GCA_023412765.1). Lineage (GTDB taxonomy): Bacteria > Bacteroidota > Bacteroidia > Cytophagales > Cyclobacteriaceae > Chryseolinea. The sequence goes on along the minus strand of JAEZBX010000306.1, from coordinate 9,262 downwards.
TAATCAGACAGACCTTTATGTTACGAGTGGAGGCTATGAATTCTCCTCAAGTTCTCCAGCATTAAGGGACCGCCTTTATTTCAACAGGGGAAATGGTCGGATCGAAAAAAGTGAACAAATTTTGCCAGCGAACAAATTTGAAAGCACCTCAACGGTCGATGTAGGCGACATCGATGCCGACGGTGATCTGGACCTCTTTGTAGGTGTGCGCGTAATGCCATTCTTATATGGGCTGCCCGTTAATGGATACATTTTGATCAATGATGGGAAGGGAAATTTTAAGGAGGAAACAAAAACTTTGGCGCCAGATCTTGCAAATGTGGGCATGATCACCGACGCCAAATGGGTAGACGTTAACCAGGACAAGCTTCTTGATTTGATTATTGTTGGGGAATGGATGCCCATCAAGCTCTTCGTAAACCAGTCGGGTAAGTTTGTTGATCAGACGGAGCAATATGGACTCGCTAAATCAAACGGTTTGTATAACACAATAGCTACCGGCGATTTTAATGGTGATGGTTTCGTTGACTTCATCGCTGGAAATCATGGCTTAAACTCGCGCTTCAGGGCAAGCGAATCAGAACCACTCACATTATATGTTAATGACTTCGATCAAAATGAAAAGGTTGAACATATAATTACTCAATATCAAAGTGGCCGGGCTTTTCCTATGGTACTTCGACAAGATCTAATTTCTCAATTGCCCGGCCTAAAGAAAAAATATTTGCACTACCGCGACTACAGTGAACAAACCATAACCGATATTTTTACTGAGAGCCAATTAAAGAATGCAATCATAAAATCTGCGACAACGCTAGCAACAACATTATGGATCAATACGGGGCAGGACTCATATGCAAAGAAAACGCTACCTATTGAAGCGCAATTCGCTCCCGTTTACGCTATACTTGTCGATGATTATAACGAAGACGGAAACATGGATATCTTGCTAGGGGGAAACCTTCACCGTGCAAAGCCAGAAACAGGTATTTATGATGGGAGCTACGGTCTTTTGCTTAAAGGCGATGGAAGCGGTAGTTTTAAACCATTGAGTTCCACCGAGTCAGGTGTATTTATTAAGGGAGAAGTGAGGGCACTTGAGACATTAAGTGTAGGTGCCAACAAAATGGTGATAGTTGGACGAAACAATGAATATCCGATAGGATTGAATGTTAATCAATAAAGAAGACATGATGAAATACTTTTTAATTGGCAAAGTGGTTTTGATTTTGATCGTCTGCCAATCCTGTAGTGATTCAAATACGAAGGCAGATTCCAGTTATGATTCACTTTTTTTAGGAACGTACTTTGGAATGGAAAAAAAGGAATTCTTTGAGTATTGCTGGGAAATGAATCGACAGAGAAAGTTCATCCATGGTCCTACAAATCAAAGTGTGGAATACAAACTCGTTGATGAATTGAAAGACCCTGTTACAATGCGCTTCTATCCGTCTTTTCACCAGGATAGAATTTATGAAATGCCTGTCACATTTAACTATGAAGGCTGGGCTCCATGGAATAAACACTTTTCTGCCGATACGCTATTGGTTAACATGATTACTGTTTTCAAGCGATGGTATGGTGAGGATTTTAAGGAGCTTGACCATGAAACGATGGGCAAGGTTTACTATCGAATCGACGGAAATAGAAGAATCAACCTTTTTAGAAAGGACGACCAATATGTTCAGGCAGTCTTTACCGATTTGAAAGTCGAAAAACAGTTAAAAGACGAAGAGGAAAAAGTATCGCAAAATTGAACAGCTTTATCATGACTTCAATTGGAGCTATGAAGCGTACCTGGATTTTCTTTTTTTATTGCGTTGTGGCCATTGCGTTCATGACATGCTCTTCTGAAAAGAAAAAGAGGGAGACGTTGTTTACATCGATCAGTTCGAATGAAAGCGGTATTGCTTTTGAAAACTTGCTTCCATTTAATAAAGACTTCAATATTTATACTTATCGTAATTTTTACAACGGTGGGGGTGTTGGTATAGGTGATATTAACAACGACGGCCTCCTTGATGTATACCTTACCGGAAATATTTCTGCAAGCAAATTGTATCTCAACAAAGGCAATTTTCAATTTGAAGATATCACCGAAAAAGCTGGCGTACAGGGCACAAAGGCCTGGTCGACTGGTGTCAGTATGGCTGACGTTAATGGCGATAATCTCATCGATATTTATGTCTGCAATTCAGGGGATGTCAAAGGTGATAACAAACAAAATGAGCTGTTTATAAACAACGGCGATTTGACCTTTACGGAAAGGGCCGAAGAATATGGTGTGGCGGACCCTGGCTATACAACTCATGCAGCGTTTTTCGACTATGACAAGGATGGCGATCTAGACCTTTACATTCTCAACAATTCATACCAGGCGATCGGAAGTTTTAATCTCCGGAAAAATGAGAGACCAAAGAGAGATTCTCTTGGTGGCCATAAATTGATGCGAAATGATAATGGCAAATTTGTCGATGTCAGCGAGAAGGCTGGTATCTACGGTAGTGTCATAGCATTTGGTCTCGGAGTTACGGTAGGTGATGTTGATAAGGACGGATGGCAGGATATCTATGTGTCTAATGATTTTTTTGAACGTGATTATCTCTACATCAACAATCATGATGGAACATTTAAAGAGAGCCTTACCGCGCAAATGAAATCTATCAGCGCTGCGTCTATGGGTGCTGACCTCGCGGACATTAACAATGATGCGTACCCCGATATTTTTGTAACTGAAATGCTGCCTCATGATCCCACCAGGGTAAAAACTGTAAGCACCTTTGACAACTGGGATCGATACCAATACAATGTTCAATATGATTACTTTCACCAGTTTACAAGAAACATGCTGCAATTGAACAACGGTGATGGTACATTCAGTGAGATCGGACGGCTTGCACGAGTAGAGGCAACTGATTGGAGCTGGGGTGCACTGGTTTTCGACATGGACAATGATGGACTGAAAGATATTTTTGTTGCTAACGGCATCTATCAGGACCTGACAAACCAGGATTATCTCCAATTCATTTCCAACGAAGAAATTGTCAAGACCATTGTTTCAGGTAATCAGGTAGACTATAAAAAATTGGTAGAGTATATTCCTTCTAATCCAATACCGAATTTTGCTTTTCACAATCAGGGCGGATTGCGTTTTGTTGACAAGGCAGAGGAGTGGGGTATGGGTGAGCCTGGATTCTCTAATGGTTCAGCATACGCTGATTTGGATAACGATGGAGACCTGGATCTCATCATCAACAACGTAAATCAAAAGGCTTCGGTATTTCGCAACGAATCGAACGTTCGATTAAAAGACAACCATTATCTTAAATTTCAACTAAAGGGATCAAATAAGAATACGTTGGCCTTTGGGACCAAAATAACCATCCAGCACCAGGACAAGACATTCTACCTTGAGCAAATGCCAATAAGGGGCTTTCAATCTTCTATGGACCCCAGGCCTCACGTTGGACTTGGTACCATAGATACGGTAGAGCAGGTTGTTATTGAATGGCCCGATGGAAAGGTCGATCGCTTCTCAAACGTGCCTACAAATCAAACCCTGCTATTAGAGCAGGAGAATGGGAGAAGGCCTGAAAAGATTAATAACAGTCAGATAGTGGCCAGTGCACAGCCGCTTGTAAATCTTGAACCCGTAAGAAACTTATTCGATTTTGTTCATGAGGAGAACGACTTCAACGATTTTGATCGTGACCGCCTGGCCTACCACATGAGAAGTACTGAGGGACCTCGTATAGCGAAAGGAGATGTAAATGGTGACAAACTCGATGACTTTTATGTTGGCGGTGCAAAGGATCAACCAGGTGCATTGTTCATTCAACTGCCTGACGGAACGTTTAAGAGAACGAATGAAAAGGTTTTCGAAAAAGACAGAGCGTCGGAGGACATGGGTAGTATCTTTTTTGATGCAGACAATGATGGAGATATTGATTTATATGTATGTAGTGGCAGTAGCGAATTTGCTAATACATCCACCGCCTTGATCGACCGCTTATATCTGAACGATGGTAATGGCAATTTCCGCAAAGGTGATCAGGTGCTTCCCACACCAAACTTTGAAAATACATCCACGGTGCAAGCTGCGGACTATGATGGAGATGGCGATCTCGATTTGTTTGTTGGAGTTCGTGCGTTGCCGTACTATTATGGTGTATCAGTCAATGGGTATATTTTAGAGAATGATGGAACGGGGAACTTCAAGCAAGTATCGGAGCAAATTGCGCCAGGCCTGAAGGGCGTTGGCATGATTACGGATGCGGTATGGGCTGATATTGATGAAGATAAAGACCCGGATTTAATTGTTGTTGGTGAGTATATGGCAATTAAAATTTTTCTCAATGAAGGCGGACGCTTTGAAGATCATACAGAGCAAGCAGGCCTTCAACGAAGCAACGGTTGGTGGAACAGAATTAAAGCATCGGATTTAGATGATGACGGTGACGTCGATTTTGTTGTTGGTAATCTCGGTTTAAATTCCCGTTTCCGCGCTTCCGCAGATCGGCCCGTTTCTATGTACATAAATGATTTCGATCAAAATGGAACGGTTGAACAAATTATCTGCGCGTACAGTGGTGAAAAAAGTTATCCAATGGTTTTACGTCACGACCTGGTCGGTCAGATACCATCTTTGAAAAAGAAATATCTTAAATACGAAAATTATAAAGACCAGACTATTACTGATATTTTCAGCAGTGATCAACTGAAGAATGCTGTTAAACTAGACGCATATGAGTTCGCCTCAGCATTCTTAATTAATGATGGTCATGGACGATTTTCATTGAAGGCGTTTCCAGTGGAAGCACAAATGTCGCCAGTTTATGGAATTGAAATTTCTGATCTCGATGGCGATGGGCATATGGACGTATTGCTTGGCGGAAATCTTTACAGGACTAAACCCGAGATCGGTCGCTATGATGCGAGCTTTGGGATATTTCTAAAAGGAGATGGTCAGGCCAATTTTACTGCTGTTCCTGCAAGCGAATCCGGAGTCTGGTTTGATGGCGAGGTCAGAGACATCGTCACCCTCAAGCAATCGCAGGGAGATATCATCCTTGTCGCCCGGAATAACGATTCAATTTTATCCTTTAAGAAAAAGTGATCAGATATTTATCTTATGCGATAAAATCACTTTTAACCACTTTTCTTGTTGTTACGTTCTTTTCGTGTGGAAAGAATTCGGTTACGGATACTCTTTTTCAACAGGTTTCCGCCTCTCACTCAAATATTAATTTTGAAAACACATTGAAGAGCGATGAAGACTTCAACATTATTGAATACCTGTACTTTTACAATGGCGGCGGAGTTTCGGTCGGCGATATCAACAATGATGGCCTACCAGATATATATTTTACAGGGAATCAAGTTGAAAACAAACTTTACCTGAACCAAGGAAATTTCTTGTTTGAAGACATCACCGCTCGAGCAGGCGTAGCAGGTGCTGGTAATTGGAAAACGGGAACAACCATGGCCGACGTGAATGGTGACGGATGGTTGGATATCTTCGTTTGTGGTGTTGGAAACTACAAGAAGTTTAATGGTAGAAACCAACTGTTTATTAACAATGGCGATTTAACCTTCACAGATAAGACTGATGAATATGGGCTAGCGTTTGAGGGGTTTTCGACGCAGGCTTCTTTTTTTGATTATGATAATGACGGCGACCTTGACATGTATCTTGTGAACCACTCGGTTCACACACGAAGGTCTTACGGTCGAGCTTCATTGCGTTTTGAAAGCGACTCTTTGGCCGGTGACAAACTTTATCGAAACGATCTCGTGCCAAAAGGTGACGCTTACTTTACCGAGGTCACTAAAGATGCGGGAATACTAAATAGCCAGATTGGATATGGATTAAGCGTTGGCATTTCTGATCTCAACAACGATGGCTATCTCGATATCTACGTGTGCAACGATTTTAACGAAAATGACTACCTGTATATCAATCAACAGGATGGAACGTTCCGGCAAGAATTGGAAAAATCTCTTCCACATTCAAGTCGCTTTTCGATGGGTAATGATATCGCGGATATCAATAACGATGCTCTACCTGACATTGTAACGCTCGACATGCTGCCTCGTGATGAAGCAGTAATAAAGACGACTGCCGGCGAAGACGTTTATGAAATATATGACTTCAAACTGCAATACGGTTACCACTACCAATTCTTGAGAAATACTCTGCAATTAAACAGAGGTGCTGACACGCAAGGAAACCTGATGTTTAGTGACATAGCACCCTACGCTGGAGTGGAAGCAACCGATTGGAGCTGGGCACCCTTGCTTGCAGATTTTGACAACGATGGTAATAAAGATCTTTTTGTGTCGAATGGAATCGTAGGACGACCAAACGACCTTGACTATATCAATTTTATTTCCCGCGATTCAGCACAACATCATTTTAGCGATCAGAAGCTTTTCGAGCAGATGCCTTCAGGTAAAGTTCCTAATGCATTCTTTAAGAATCTTGGTGAGCTTAAATTTCAGGATGTCTCCAGCGCCTGGATCGGGAACGAATCTACGTTGTCAAACGGGGCTGCGTATAGCGATCTCGATAATGATGGTGATCTCGACCTGGTAGTAAACAATATCAACCAGGAAGCTTTCCTGTATCGCAATGAAAGCCAGTCGAACGGAAACTTCTTAAAACTAAAATTAGAGGGAGATGCACCAAATCGATTTGGGGTTGGAGCGAAAATCACAGTGTTCTCGGGGCACAAAAAGATTTTTCATGAGAATGTCCCAGTAAGGGGGTGGTTGTCTTCTGTTGAACCAACGGTGCATATCGGTTTGGGGAATATGGTGCCCGACTCAGTTGTGATCAATTGGCCTGGTGGTAAAGCTCAAGTCATCAAACAAATTCAAACGAATCATACTTTTGTAGCAAAGCAGGCCGATGCTTCCTTTCAGAAAATTCGTTTACCTGAATTGCCAGAAAAGAAGTTGCTTACCGAGCGCTCCGAAAATCCATTCTTTCATAAGGAGAACAATTTTGTTGCCTTCAGCACCGAGCGCTTAATTCCACATATGCTTTCAACACAGGGACCAAAAATGGCAATAGGAGATGTTAATGGCGACGGCCTTGATGATATTTTCATTTGTGGCGCTGCCGGACAAAGTAGTGAGGTCCTTTTGCAAAATGATAAAGGCTATTTTCTAAAATCTGAACAACCCGCCTTGGTAGATGATGCCGCAGCGGAGCATGTAGACGCTGTCTTCGCAGATGTTGATGGCGATAAATTGTTAGATCTGATTGTAGTAAGCGGTGGACAGGAATTCAGTCTTACGGATAAAAGAATTTTACCAAGACTTTATCTTAATCGCAATGGCCGGTTCATACAATCGGAAGGGAAGCTTCCGGAAATTTATGTCAATGCATCTTGTGTAGCGGCAGAAGATATAGACAGTGATGGTGATGTCGATTTGTTTATCGGGGGACGGGTGGTTCCAGGAAAATACGGTGTTACACCCTCAAGTTATATTCTAAAAAATAATGGATCTGGAATTTTCGTCGATGCAACTCGCGATGTCTTAACTGATGCGTCGCCTCTGGGAATGGTAACGGATGCCCTGTGGGCCGACGTCAACAATGATGGACTTGTTGATCTGGTGGCAGTTGGCGAATGGATGCCTATCACTATACTGGAACAAAATGCTTCCGGAACATTTGATGATAAAACACAATCATACGGATTGGCTAATACAGGTGGCTGGTGGAACACAATTGAGGCCACGGATCTAGACCAGGATGGTAACATCGACTTTGTTGCTGGAAACCTCGGGTTGAATTCAAGGCTTAGATCATCAATCGGGGAGCCGGTGAGTGTGTATATCGGCGACATCGATAACAACAACAGTCTGGATCATATACTTACCTATTACAATCAAGGCAAGCGGTATCCATTCATCTCCCGCGATCAATTGGTAAAACAACTGCCCTCGATGAGACGTCAATTTCTAAAGTATAGCAGCTTTAAGGACGTCCGGTTGGAGGACATTGTTCCACCAACTCAACAAGAGAAGTTTGTCCGCGGCGATGCCAAAATGTTTTCATCAGTTCTATTAAAAAACAATGGTCAGGGCGAGATGACAATAAGGCCATTGCCGACGGAAGCACAATTGTTTCCCATATTCTCTTTTTGCATTGACGATCTAAACGGGGACGGAAAGTTAGATATCATGGCGATCGGAAATTTTGATGCCACGCAGCCAGAGTTTGGTCGCTACGATGCAGGGTATGGCGTGGTGTTGTTGGCAGGTAATGGGGATTTCATCAGCGTTGCACCGCAGAAGTCTGGTTTCATACTCCGGGGTGAGGGCCGCGATATCAAGGTTGTGACGTCCGCCAAAAAGGAAAAAATCTATGTTACTGCCAGAAATAACGCTGGCCTAAGCTTGTTTAATGGCTCCTCGGTAAAGCGATTGGTCATAGAATGATTTTCGCTCTGTTTCCGCTGGTAATCTCCCTACGAATACGAGCCAGCTACTTTATATTCTGACAAAGATCACAGATGCGTGCTTTATGCCGTTTTTGAGGTTCATTGCGGGCCAAAATACGCTTATTGAAGCTGCAAATATCGTCCGCGCATAATTCCTTGCGTCCTTGCGCCATTGCGGTCAATTTTCCGCTTGCAATGGAAACCCCAAACCTTTTTTATTTCTCAGGAATGGGTAATTTTAAGGTCAAACTTAGCCGCATCCTTATGAAGCATTTTATTCTCAGTATGTTGGTCATCGCAGTGGCGTTGTTTTCCTGTTCGGATGATGATAATGATTGGAGAAACGAAATAAATCGGTCTGATCTTTTACATCGCTCAGTAAAGCAGGTTACCGACGTGATTGTTCACGATATTTTTTCACCCCCTGTTGCTTCCCGCATTTATACATACATGTCCGTTGCGGGATATGAGGCAGCTATTCACAGTGATAACAAATATGTAACGCTAGCTGGTCAGTTGAATGGTCTTGAGCCAGTACCTCAGCCCGATCCTTCGCAGGAATATTCTTTCCAGCTGGCTTCAGTTCATGCTATGCTAAAGGTAGGCCGGACACTGGTTTTTTCTGAGGACAAAATGGATGCCTTTTATAATAAGTTGATGGAGGAAGTGAAAGAGACTGGCATACCAAACGATGTTTATGAAAGGTCAATAGCGTATGGTACCCAGGTTGCAGATCACGTGATCGCCTGGTCCGGAAAAGATGATTACAAGCAGAGTCGCTCTTTTGCGAAATATTCGATTTTGGATGA
>JAEZBX010000268.1 GCA_023412765.1 Bacteroidota bacterium | reverse complement strand
GACTACACAAGGCCGTGGTGACGACTCGCCGTACCGGTCACTAAACTTTAGCGGCCTCATGGGAACCGAGCTAAGCTATAGACTTGGTTCGCGATATAGAGTCTCTCTAAATCCAGGACTGCGCTATCCTCTCAAGTCCGTTTACAAGGATAACATGGGCATCGATGCTACTCCGCTTACCTTTGATGTCGGATTGAGATTCCGTTATATTTTTCACTAACCCTTTCCAACTTTAGGAAAGGCGGTCGTGTCTATGTATTCAAATAACCCCACCGTTATATGGATACCCTTGACAATCGCCTGCAAAAGAGAATGCACGTTTCGCTCTATGCGCTTATTTTTCTTACCGTGCTTCTGGGAATTAGTATTCTGTTAGAAGGTTGTACGGATAAATGTGAAATCCAAAGTGAGTACGTTTATTTCGAACCTGTCTATACCACTGTTGAAGAACTGCGCGCCAGTATTGATCTGACCGAACCTCAGCCTATCGGAGGAGTTGGTAAGATTTATGTCAAAGACAGTTACCTGTTTGTTAATGAACCTGGCGAAGGTATCCACCTAATCGATAACCGAAATCCTTCGCATCCCACACCAAGAAAATTTTTGAAGATACCCGGCAATTTCGATATGGCTATCAAAGGGAATACGCTTTATGCAGATAGCTATGTAGACCTTGTCGCTTTCAACATTTCAGATATAAGTTCTATTAAAGAAACAGGCAGACTAGAAGGCGTTTTTAAAAACTATAGAAGCTTTGGAATGCCTACTGATGCCAATTGCTGTGTAATCACCAGTTGGAAAGAAATGAAAACTGTAAATCTGAACGAGTCAGATTGTGAAGTGAATTTGCAGCCATGGGGAGGTGTATACTACGAGATGGGAATAGCTGTTAGCTCAGACATGGCTGCTGCATTTAGTTCAAAGACTGCCGTCACTCCGGGTTCTGGCTCTGGGCCGGGTGTCGGCGGTTCTTTGGCTAGATTTACAATTAATGGTGATTATCTCTATATGCTGGATGGCGGAGATCTTCAGGTCGCCGACATCAGTATTGCGAATCAACCTGTCGCCAAATCAAGGTCATACCTTGCCTGGGACATCGAGACTATTTTTCCCTACAAGAACAATCTCTTCATAGGGTCGGCAAGCGGTATGCACATCATGGATCTTTCTTCGCCCGAGGCGCCGGCAAAGCTAAGCACTTACGCACATGTACAAAGTTGTGATCCTGTGGTTGTCGATGATAAATACGCCTATGTAACACTGCGGTCCGGCAATACATGCCAGGGATTTACAAACCAACTTGAGGTTATTGACATTGAGAACTTGCGCGCACCTCAGCTGCTGCATACATATCCGATGACTAATCCTCATGGATTGGGAATCGACAACAAGACCTTATTTATCTGTGATGGGAACGATGGGCTGAAAGCTTTCGACGCATCTGACGTAAACACCATCGACAAAAACCTGCTCGCCCACTACAAGAACATTAACGCAACGGACGTCATTCCCTACAACAATACGCTTATTATGATCGGTGAGGATGGTCTCTTTCAATATGATTATTCTAACCCTAAGGATATACGCTTGTTGAGCACGATCGACGTACAACATGAAAACTAGTTTACTCCTCCTTTTTGTATGTGTTAATCTGGTTGCTGCCGCTCAAACGGTGGATGTTGAAGTGCCAAAGAAAAAAGTCACTTACTTCAACACTTTCCTGGCCGGAGGTTTAATGGGAGAGGAGGGAAAGGGAACGGGAGTTACACTTTCAACCGTGCATGGAGTCAGATTAAAGCGGGCAGCTTTTGGTGCCGGCATTGGTTTCGATTCTTATTTCGATTGGAAAACCCTTCCGGTGTTTGGAAGTGTTAGCTATGATTTCGGGCGGATAAAATCCAACGCGCTATTTGTACAATTCAATGCGGGATATTCCGAGGCCTGGCTCGTGCGCGAGGAGGATTCATGGATGCCTCAATATCGCGACTATGGTGGAACGATGATAGCGTCATCACTTGGCTACCGTATCTCCAAGGAAAGATATAGTCTCTATCTAATGGTCGGTCACAAGTTCCAACGAGCTAATTACTCTTATGAACCCGAGCCCTGGAGTAGTTTTGCGCCGGTATTTCGCAGTCGTGTCGAAGAAGATATGAACCGTCTGGTAGTGCAGATAGGATTTGGATTGCGCTAAGATTCGTTCAGTTTATCGATGGCGGTAGCCACATGATCCCACCTTACATTAGCCTCTCTTAGTTCGCTCTCCACTTTTTCAAAATCACTTTGGACATGTTGAAGCTTCTCGAAGTTACCAAAGACTTCAGGCTTTGCCATTTCTGATTCGAGATGCGACCGTCGTTCCTCCAACCTACTAACTTCTTCTTCAATTGCCTTCAGATCTTTTTCTAGCAACTTAAGTTTGTTGTCGTTTCGAGGAGGTGGAGGTGTAGACTCTTTTGTTTTTTTCGCTTTCTTAGGCGATTCCGCTGGAGCACTAGCAACATTCTCATTCTTTTTCCTCCAATATTCGTACTCCTCATAAGTGCCTGGGTACTCTTTAATCTTCTTGTCATCAATATACCAGATCTTGTTTGCAATCTGAGAAACAAAATGCCTGTTGTGGGAAACGACAACGAAACTTCCCTTGTATTGCTGAAGCGCCTGGATAAGAATATTTTCAGAAATAAAGTCAAGGTGATTGGTTGGCTCATCCAGCAAAAGAAAATTCGCTTCGGAAATTAAGGTCTTCGCCAGGGCTACACGTGATTTTTCTCCACCGGAAAGAACTTTGATCTTCTTGAAAACATCCTCGTCCGAAAAAAGAAAACATCCGAGTACTCCGCGCAACTCCTGTTCAGATTTGCCGGATCCCGCTTGTTTCAACTCATCAAGAATTTCATTCTCTACATTAAGTGATTCAAGTTGATGCTGTGCGAAAAACGCCGGGATAACATTGTAGCCGAGCGTGCATTCACCCTCGATAGGTTCTGTGTTGGAGATGATACGCAGCAACGTCGACTTACCTTTTCCGTTTGCACCGATAAGCGCAATCTTATCGCCCCGTTCGATAGAGATCGATGTATCTCTCAATATTTCCAGAGGACCATATGATTTCGACACGTCTTTCAACGTCACAATGAATCGACCAGGCTGCTGGTTGAACTTAAATTTGAAATTTACTGCAGCGGTGTCGTCTACAACTTCCTCAATAAGATCCATGCGCTCAAGCGCTTTTACCCTTGACTGCACTTGTCTTGACTTCGTTGCCTTGGCGCGGAACCTTTCAATAAACCTTTCAGTTTGTCTTATCTTCTGTTGTTGATTCTCGTAGGCATTTTGCTGGATCTGCTGACGCAGTTCTTTCTCCTCAAGATAGAAGCTGTAGTTCCCTTCGTATGTCACCAGTTGCTGTTGGGTAACTTCTACAATCTTACTAATTGCGTTATCGAGAAAAACTCTGTCGTGAGATACAACTATTACGGCACCTTCATAATTACGAAGATAGTTTTCGACCCACTGAATGGAAGGTAAGTCCAGGTGGTTGGTTGGCTCGTCCAGCATCAGCAGCGAAGGCTTTTCCAGGAGCAACTTTGCCAGCATCACCCGCATGCGCCATCCTCCGGAGAACTCCTTTAATGGGCGATGCAGATCTGCGGTTCCAAAACCAATACCTTCCAGTACCTCCTCAGCTTTTGATTGAATGGTGTAGCCGTCGAGGTGATCATATTTCTCTTGTAACTTGGTGAGCTTGTCTACTAATGCATCGGAATATTCTGTCTCCAATGTTTTAATAATAGATTCGATCTGCCGTTCGATCGTTACGACCTCCTTGAACGCCGCCATAGCTACTGTGAGAATGGAATCTTCCGTTTGATAAGACAGCAGATCCTGATTAAGGAATCCAATTGTGCAATCACCGCTTTTGCTGATCGTTCCCGCATCCAGGGTAAACTCTCCGTTTATTATCTTTAGCAAGGTCGACTTACCCCTTCCATTTAGTCCTATAAGCCCGATCTTATCATTCGGTTTAATGAACATGCTGGCGTTTTCAAAAAGCGCGCGGCCCCCGATAAAGTAGGAGATATTATTCACAGAGATCATGGCCGCAAAAATAGCGTATTTGGACGAATTTATTCGATCAGAAATACCTCACACGTTAGCTGTGAGTGCGATTAACCATTCATGGAACGGTGTTGTTTTATATCCATAAGTAAGCATACATTTCTACTCTAAACCCTCGCTATGAGTTTCTCAAAATCAACTTTCGCATGCATGCTCGCGTTTATTATCGCCTGCGGCAATGTAAATCGTGACGACCAATTATCTTCGGACGCCACATCGACGTTCGCTAGTTCAAAGGATGAAGATAGCGGTGGCGAACCGGCGCTGACAGACTATGTTAAAACGCTTCCACTTGACAAGATCAAATTACCCGCCGGATTCAAGATCGATGTTTATGCAGAGGTAGAGGATGCCAGATCGATGGCTGTGAGCCCGTCAGGCGTGGTATATGTCGGCAATAAAGACAAGGATAAGGTCTATGCAATTAAGGATACCAATGGCGATTATAAGGCCGACAAGAAATGGGTGATTGCGTCTGGATTGAATATGCCCAACGGCGTGGCATTCCGAGATGGAGATTTATACATAGCGGAGGTTAGCAGGATCTCTAAAATTGAAGACGTTGAGAGCAAGCTTGACAGTCCACCAAAACCTACAACAGTCGTTGAAGATTATCCAACTGAAACGCATCATGGCTGGAAGTACATCGCGTTTGGACCTGATGGAAAGTTATATGTGCCGGTAGGTGCGCCATGCAATATTTGTGAACCTGACAAGGAGATATATGCATCTATAACACGTATCAATTCTGATGGAAGTGGGCGAGAGATTTTTGCCAAAGGCGTTAGGAATTCGGTCGGATTTACGTGGCACCCTACAACAAAAGAGCTGTGGTTCACAGACAACGGACGGGATATGCTAGGAGATGATGTACCGAGCTGTGAATTAAATCATGCACCTAAGGCAGGAATGCACTTTGGCTACCCTTATTGCCACGAAGGATCAGTTAAAGATCCTGAATTTGGCAAGAAGAAACCTTGTTCCGACTTTGTTGCACCGGCCGACAAGTTAGGTGCGCATGTTGCGCCACTCGGCTTGAAGTTCTATACCGGCGATCAATTTCCTTCTCAGTATAAGAATCAAATTTTTGTTGCCTTGCATGGCTCATGGAATCGGTCCAAGAAGAGCGGATATAATGTCACGCTTGTTAAGATAAAGGACAACAAGGTTGCAGGTCATGAAGTATTTGCGAGTGGTTGGCTTGATGAAGAGGCTCAGAAAGCGTGGGGAAGACCCGTGGATGTTCTTGTGCTTGCAGATGGGTCGATGCTGATTTCGGATGATCAGGCGGGGGTAATCTACAGAGTATTCTATAACAAATAATAAAAAGTAAGTAGTAAGTAGTAAGTGGTAAGTGGTACTACTTACTACTTACTACTTACTACTTCTACTTAATCTCCCTGACCCAGATATTCCTAAAGCTTATAGGTTCGCTTGGATCACCGTGATCTTGCAACATTATTGGAAGGGGACCATGCTTCTTGTATTTTGGTTCTCCGCGATATTCTGTTTGACCCTTCAATTCAAAATTATTTTGTACGAGCACACCATTGTGAAATGCAGTCACACGTGCCGGACTTTTTAGTGATCCGTCATCGTTAAACCTTGGCGCTGTCCATATCACATCGTAGGTTTGCCACTCACCTGGTTTTCGTGAAGCATTTGCCAAAGGAATGGCTTGCTTGTATATACTTCCTACCTGCCCATTTACATAGGTCTTATTATTATATCCATCCAATACCTGGAGTTCATAACCGGAATCACCATCACCGGTTGCGCCTAGAAAAATACCACTGTTGCCCCGACTTTGTCCAGATCCTGTTATGTAAGAAGGAATCTGATATTCGAGGTGCAATTGATAGTCAACAAAATTCCGCTTAGTCCTAATAGGACCTGTTCCCTTCTTTACGGTGACAACTCCATTTGACAGCGTCCACTTTGCCGGGCCAGAGGGAGACTTGGGTGACATCCATTCGTCGAGATTCTTTCCGTCGAATAGGACAATGGCATCTGAAGGCGGTGCTCCAGGTTGAGCCGCGGGAGTCACAATGTTAGGCACGGGTTCCCAAACTTCGGTCAGCTCGGGCTTTGGTAAATTATCATTTTGCGCGCAGCCGAGCGTAGCGATAAGGCACGCAGAAATTATCAGTGTAGCTTTCATAAGATATAGGTTCAGTCAGTTATTAAAAATCATTTGCAATATCATCCACTTTCTTGTCTTTGTCGGCCTTCATCATGTTGTGAACGATATAAGAAACATAAAGCATTTGGAGCTTTTGTTTTCCTTCCGATTTGAATTTCAGTATGAGGCTATCCGTTTTCCAAAAATACGTTTCATTCTTCATATCGTAGTCAGATTTGCCGTACAACGACTCCAATGCTTTCATTAACCTGGAATCTTTCTCCGTTATTAAATTGATTTCGTATATCAGGTCTTTGTACGTCTTGAGTTCGATCTTATGAATTTTTACTTCTCCTATTTTTGTGTAGTCTTCATGTTCCACCTCAAATAGTTTTGCCGGATATTCGTTTTTCTCCTTAAACTCCTTTTTAAGTTTATATCCTTTTACGGAGTCGATCACCATACCAAGCTTAATATCCTTAAAGCCATTGCGCTTTTCAAGCTCGGAAAGATTCTGACCGATACAAATTTGAGATATAAGGGAGAGGAGAGCGATAATCTTTAACGTCTGCATTATTGGTCAGTAGGTGTCTTCGCCAGGTTTCGTTGTGATGTGAGAAGCGTTCGATAGCATTATTTTGAGAAAGTCGGTGAGATCAAATAAATTTCACAGGAATCGAAATTTTAACTTTATCCCAATACAGCAAAAGGTCTGCAACTTCATTCCGATGGTTGAACTCCATCGTGAATGACTCGTAAACGACATCGCTTTGCGCAACAGGCACATCAAATCTCATCACATCCAGCTTCGAATTATAGTTGTATGCCCCCCACAAGCCAACTTCACTATTAATAATAATAGTCCATTTATCTTTTTGTGGAATTGAAAATATGGAGTAGGTACCTGCCTTTAATAATGTACCGTTGATTTGAATATTCTTCGTCGTGGTGATTTCAGTAGCTTCATTGGCACCTGTCCTCCACACCTCGTTATAAGGAACAAGTTTTCCGAAGATCTCTCTGCCACGCTTCACCGGCTGAGAATATGTAATCTTAATGTAAGCATCTTTGTAGCGGATCGCTGCGATGGCTAACGGACTCGGCCGCTGTTTAACTGCCTCCTGGGCACAAACATTTATCGATGTTGCCGCGAAAAGAAACGCGAGGAAGAAAAAAATTTTTCTAGTGTTCATCATGGATTAAAGATAATAATTGCTGAATTGAACTGGTAATATTCTAGTTCGGATTGAATTTCCAAAGTGTTTTTGATAATAGCGGTCATTCGAAAATTGCCGGATTGCAGCTGTTTTACTTGCTATGCAAGTAACGGGCCAGCTAGTCACCCGCGAAAAGCTACTCCAAAGGGCGAGTCAGAAGGTGTTTGATAACAAATGGAATGGCGTAGACTGATATCAGTGCGATGATTGCCATGAATCGTACTCATGAAGGAGCGCCGCATTTTTTTTTCATCGGCAGACTGATAACTTCGGGACTTTATTTTACACGATGGGTCGTCCTGCATTTGATGACATATATATGGAGCTGGCGGTGAACCTTGCACGCCGCTCACACTGTATTAAGCGCCACGTGGGTGCTGTATTGGCAAAAGATACGCGGATTATTTCTATAGGATATAATGGGCCGCCACCTGGAACGCACAACTGCGATGAAGAATGGCCCGACGTGGGATGCCCCCGCGATTCGAAAGGCGGTTGTTCATTAGCAATTCATGCTGAGCAAAACGCAATATTGTATGCGGTCAAAAACAATATTTCGGTTGAGGGCGCAACATTATATACGACGCTTTCCCCATGCCTCGCCTGCGCACGCATCATTTTTACCATGCGGATCAAAAAAGTCATTTTTTTAAACTCCTATGCTGAACACAAAGGAATAGCATCGGATGAAGGTGTAGACTTTCTAAGAAAATTTGGCGTGACGGTAGACCGCTATGTGGGTCAACTCAGCAACGTGACCCACATGATATAAAAAATCGGCAACAGAAGCCATGCTACACCTTAATGCGGTGATAAAAAAACCGTGCATGGCTAGTTCAAATTAGAAAGATCAGTTATCTATTGAGCTACTTTCTCGAGATCGCTGATAAGCTTTGAGGTGATGCCTTTCGTACTCTTGTTTTCTTTGAACACTGCAATAGAGCGGCGAACCATTTCGTACAACCCTATTGGATTTTTGTCAGCCTTGTAACTGCCGATGCACCATTCCAGGTCAGCCTGAAGTTGATTGTCTATTCCGAGGTCTTTAAGTTTCTTTAGAGCTGTTTCGCTTGCCTTAACAATAGGATTGGAATCGGAAACTACCGTTGGTTTTACGGCAGTCTTTTTTACCGCTGTCTTGGTTGAAGTTTTTACTGCACTTTTTGCCATGATTATAGGGTTAATTTTTTCGCGAAGTTAACGTCGTAAACTGGGTAAGACAAGGAGTTGATTTATATATTTTATGCAACCGAATGAAGTCGTTCCGATCAGAACTTTCTGATACCCATTGAGTAATCTCTCGATGTAGAATCGTTAATATATTCAACCTAATGATGATTTGGTGGAGTTAGCACGGCCTGTCCGACTGTATTGCACAGAATCAAGATTGCTTTTAACCGCGGAGCACGCAGAGAGAATTCACGCAGAGCACCGGCGTAATTCATCTGAAGTTTTTTCGATTGTCTACGAAGCAGAGACTGTTGATCAGGCTCAGCTTCCTCAGCAGTAAAAAAAGAAACTTGGAGTCGGCACGGCCTATCCGATTGTATTGAACAGAATCAAGATTGCTTTAACCGCAGAGCTGCATTGCCGGAAGCGCATTCAATGGTGAACAGGAGTAGTATAGAAATACTAAGAGGGAAGGGGGATAAAAAAACGAAAGGGAAGTAAATCTAATTTACTTCCCTTCGCAAAGTTTCTTTAGGCCTTGCCTAATTACTTCTTCTTCTTTGCAGCTTTCTTAGCAGATTTTTTCGCTGCTTTCTTTGCTGCTTTCTTCGCTGTTTTTGCCATAGCGTTTTTTATTTTTGTGTTAAACGATACGAAAAGTTATAACAAATATTTTATTCGCAAAAATTTTTCGCAAAAAATTTTTCATTCCGCATTTTTTTTTCGATCATAAAAAAACAAGAAGTCAACATCTTTCATCACTTATATTACATTGACTTCCGGTTGAAGAGTGATGTTAAATTTTTCTTTCACACTCTCTTTTATCTTCAACGCGAGCTCCCAAATTTTTTCTCCATCACCTCCACCATAGTTCACTAACACTAAAGCTTGATGTTGATGAACACCAATGTTGCCAAAAGTTTTTCCTTTCCATCCACACTGTTCGATCAACCATGCTGCAGGAATTTTTATCAGTCCATCTGTTGATGGAAATGTTGGAAGCGATGGAAAATCTTTCTTTATAAAATCCACTAAATCAGCATGGATTGAAGGATTTTTGAAAAAACTTCCGGCGTTACCTATGCGCGAAGGGTCAGGTAACTTACTGCTTCGAATGCTGATAACAGCATCACTAATTGCTTTTACCGATAAAGTTTCTGCCCCAAATTTCTTTAATGTTTCTTCAATCGCTCCGTAACTTATATTGAATTGATGATCTCTTTTAGTAAGCTTTAAAGTGATGCTTGATATCAGAAATTGATCTTTTAATTCTTGCTTGAAAATGCTTTCGCGATACCCGAACCTGCATCCTTCATTATCGAAATACCTTACATCACCAGTGCTGATTTCAATCGCTTCCACCCCCAAAATATTTTTTTTTATCTCTACCCCATAAGCACCAATATTTTGCATCGGAGCAGCACCAACCGTACCTGGAATGAGTGAAAGGTTCTCAACACCTCCATAGTTTTGGGCGACACAATGCATCACAAACTGATGCCAATTTTCTCCCGATCCAACTTTTAAAGTGATTGTCGAATCGGTTTCTGCGACCACATCCTTACCCATGATCTCAACCTTAACAACAAGACCATCGAAGTCTTTCGTTAGAAGGACGTTGCTTCCTCCACCTAGAATAAAATGTTTCTCTTTTCGAAAAATGTCAGAGGCAAACAATGATTTCGCTTCGTCAGGGGAGTCGACTGTTGTAAAATACTTTGTAGTCGAATGCAATCCGAACGTGTTATATGGAAAAAGGTCAACGTTTTGTTTTACAATCATGAGTTTGCAGATGGTATGTTTTACCTCGCGAAGGTATTGAGGGAAAACCAAGGTACCAAAGTAGATGCGCAGCGAAAAGTAGCAATATCCGATGGAGGTTGTCTCGGCGCAACATCAGTTTACGTTGTCTGCAAGTTTTTCCTTTGAAAGTTTGAAGATACATATTCGTGGAAAGCGACCTGCTAAATAAGTCGTGCCACATACGGCCAATCCTCCGTCACTTGTTTGTGTAAGACTGGCAATCTCAAATGGATTTGAGAAACCCAGGTAGTGGCTGCTTAGAAACGTTCCTGACGCCTCCTCATAGAAGAGAAGACCTATCTGTTTTGATTTTGTATCTGTTCCATATATCAAAACATTCTTGTTGTCGACAGCAGCGCGAAGAATTTTTACCCTGGCATTTTCCACCATCTCAGGCAAGCTATATCCACCGAGGTCGGTGCTGGAAGTGTTCCCAGAAACAGACAAATCTTTGTTAGGTAAAATATAATTGTCACCGTAATTAAATCGCGATGAAGCAAACTTGTTACCCCCCAATGGTGTTACGGCGCTAAAGCCGCCATCATCATGTTGTCCCTGAACTACTCCGGAAGGATCGTCGGACGATATGTTTGTGAACACCAGAGAGAAAGTGTAATTGTAAAAACCATTGAAGAAATAAAGGCTGCTCGATACTCTTCCCACTTCGAATGGATATTGTCTTGCTGTCCGAATAAAATGATTAATGATGGGTTCTTCAATGTCTTCACCAGTGCCGATTGTGTACCCTTTGGATGCCTGAACTCCTCCCGAAACACTTACCAAAGAAATAACTGACTCTTTGCTGCTATTATCATAGCTCAGCAATGCAAACCCATTATCAACGAAAGAGGCTGCGGCAGGATAGGTGAGCCCACCTTGTACAGGTGTGATGTTCACCGCCTCAAGAGCAGCATCCACATCGGCAATCTGAGCTACCTGTGTGACTGGATCCATACAAAAGAAATAATACCGTCCCTGAATGGCAGTTAGTTTTCCAATGGGATGTACAGAGGTCTCATCTACTTCTATTTCTTTCACGAAGTTTCCAAACTTGTCAGCTTTCAACAAATAAATACCGGTAAAGTTGGAGTCTTCGAGTTTCCGTCCGCCCAAAATCAGATAACCTTCATCTGGCGTCTCTTGCATATCGATAGGGAAGTATGAAGCGTCGAACTTGTTGCTATCAAAGATTGATGTGAAATTTTGAGTATCGAATGTGGGGTTGGACTCCTCTGTACAGGAAGGCATACATCCTGTGATGACAAGTATTAGGAGAGAAAATCTTCTATTCATAACTGCCTATTTTAAATCTAAAGTTTTAAACCCGCTCGATAAGAAGCGCAGAGGAAATAGAACTCCTGCTGAGAAAGACAAGTTATCCAAACTAAGATCATCCATTACGTCGCCAACACCCGAAAGTCTGTCGCTACCGTATCGGTTATCCGTGGATACTATATTGCTCATACCGTGACGATAGAGAATATCAAGATTTAACCTGACGTTGTTTCCGAGGTTGTAATTGAGACCGGCACCTCCCATGATACCCCAATGATTTTTTGCGAACAGATCTTTCGCACCAATTATTATCGATTCTTCTTTAAATTCATTTGCCCCGCCGGCTGCGTGATCGATCCCAGTAATTGAAACTGATTTGTTTGCATTGATCAACATTGCTGTATAGACTCCTATCTGCACATAAGGACGGAGTTTATTGCCTGTTATATCATACTTAATTACCAATGGGATGATTGCATGATCAACTTTTTGTTCCTGCTCAAAATTTAGTTCAACGTGATTTGTTTCTTCAATATCCGAACTCCATGAATAGCTGTTGGTGTAGATAAAGCGTGAGTGTTGATAAGTAGGTTGAACACTTAAAGAGAATCCTTTGAAATAAAAAGTAGCCTCGAGCGTAATTTGAGAACCGACCAAATCAAAGTTGGTGTATCGCTTGGCAATGTCGCTATAGTCATAGTTTGTTGGTGCTACGGCGCTGTAAACTTTGTCTACACTAACCTTTGAGAGATTTGCACCCCCCTTTAGTCCCAACCACCACTGCTTTTCCAGAAACTTTGCATCTTCACGCGCCTTCTTTTCCTTAAATGCCGGGGAAGCGATCTTCTTTCGTTTCTTATCCTGAGCTTCCGCAGCAAGTATCAGCAGACAACAGAACAGAAGGAGTGAGAGTCTTTTCATTTTATAAGTCCTTTAATTAATGTAATGACTATCAATTAGTGTTTGTGAAGTGGATATGTAGTTACTATCGCGAGGGCGCGACGTTGAAAAGGACTTGATATGCAATGCTTCAGTCCTATCTGCAGATGCATGTATAACTTTTGAATTAATACAGATACCTCTTTGCTTCTTTGCGTCATGGCGTCCTTGCGGTTAGTCTTCCCTTTATTTCACTATCACAAGCTTCTTTGCCTCTTTATAAAAACCCGTTTTCATCTGGTACACATAAGTCCCAGCTGGCAGATCGGCGACATTGACTTCAACCATATGTTCACCCGGATCAAATATGCCGTCGACAATCGTTCTGACCTTTCTTCCTGCGTTATTAAAAAGGTCAACGTTTACATGGTAGGAGCTATTGACCTTGAAGTGCATTGTAGTTTTTTCCTTTGCTGGATTGGGAAAGCAATCCTCAAGGGAAAAACGATCTCCAATGAAACCTTCGTTACCCAGAATGACTTGTTGAGCGAGGGGCAGTTCCTGGAAAACCGTTCCATCTGAAGTGCCCGTAGTCATCAGTCCTTTTGTTGCATCATCTTCAAAATTTCCATCAGGAAATATCTTGTTTAATTGATCATCATTAACTAGCATCCAGTCGCGAAGAATATTTGCATAGACAACCCGGTAGTCATATTGCATTGCCAGGTTAGTTCCCGATTGGTTGGTTAGGAATGCATCACCAATAACGCCAGGCTTAACACCCTTTCCGAAGATGAACATAGGACCAGCTGTACCGTGGTCGGTTCCATAACTTCCATTTGATGCTACACGCCGCGAAAACTCCGACGTCGTGATCGTGAGCGCACGATCTTCCTGTCCTCTCGCTCTCAAGTCTTCTTGAAATGCTTTCATGCTTGTTGACACGTGGTACATCAGGGCCGCATGACTACCCATCGTAGTATCATATTTCTCGACCTGATCGGCGTGTGTATCAAACCCTCCAATCTTTACAAGAAAGACTTTTGTTTTACAACCGCCCGCAAGCAGCCTTGCAATCAACTTCAGCTGATCTTTCAGCCTGTTTGTCTTGCTACCATTAGGAGCGTTGAAAGGATAAGTAGAAGGGTAGACCACGGTGGATTCAGAAGTGCTGTTTAATACGTTACGGAGTCGTTTCGTGTAGTCTTCAGTTTTATCTTCCAAATCCAATATCCACTTGAGCTCTTTATAATACGAGGAGTCTTTTAAATACTCAGGTGGAATACCCCGCGGGTCTACCGTTTGATCTTCAAAAAAGCCTTCAAGGTCAGTAAGGTCATCAGGTCCGTTGCTGGAGAGAGAAAATGATGTTGGTATATTGCCTTCCTGGTGAAAGATCAATGAAACATCGCCACCGATCTCGATCGCCAGAGGATCTATCATTTCATTCTCAGGAAACAGCGGGTTTAAAAATTCTTCTGGGTATCGATACGGTGCATACTCACCTTGCAGGTAACGACCAACCCATCCGGACTGGAAATAATCATCATAAGATCCTCCCATGAAGGTGATGTCGCGTCCACGAAAATGAGAACCGTTGTTGTTCTTATACGACACACCCTGTATCACAGCCATTCGACCCTGATCGTATAGGGCTTTCATCCCCAGCATATCAGGATGGAGACCGATGCGCGAATTTTCTTCCAGCGTGCTATCCAACTCAACATATTTTCTCACGCTATTGCTTGCAGGTATTGCTATGTTCGCACGCTTGCTGTAGTAGTCGTCATATTTAGCGACGGGAATACAACAATTCAATCCATCGTTGCCGCCGTGCATCTGCAGAATGATCAACACTCGATCGTTCTGACTTGCTGCCGCCATGCGCGTTAGAACATTTTGCCCCATCGCGCGTATCGAAATACCTCCCAACGTGAAAGGTATACTCATCGCTAACGGAAGCTTCTTAAGAAAATCTCTTCTCGATTTGTTCATACGTCAAGCTGTTACGATAGTTGATATTCAGGTGACTGCAACAGCGCTCCGAACAGGCGATTTAGCCATTCACGCAATTCACCGATTTCGGTTCCCTGGTTCCATGTATCCGTCCAGTATTGCTCAGGATTCATACTCACGTCTGTGAGGAAACGATTCTTGAAGTATGTCAACCGGGCAGCTGTTAAGCTGGAGGCATCATCAGCTGCATCATCAAACGTCAATGCATCATGGTGCGGTAACAGGTACGTTGCAAGCGCGATGAGTAATTCTTCAGAGTCTGCAGCCACACTTCCGAAATTGTCGCGTATATATTCGTAAGTGTTGACGTTGAACATCATGTTACCCTGCGAATCTATCAGCTGTCTTACAAAGTCATACCGCTTGGCTAATGAGTTTGTTGTTATCCAGTAACGATGGTAAACCGGGTATTGATGATACGCTTCATAACCAGCCACGTCATACGGATTATAAAAGTTCATGCCCTGGTTTACTATATGCCCGAGAATTTCTCCCGTTGCTTCATAGTATTGTTCAGTTTGCGCAAGCATGTCTGGCAGTTGCACGTCAAAGAAACGCAGTGTACCTACCACCAGATCAATTGGCGATTTGATTAAGCCGCCAAAGCTATCGTCGGTAACGCCGCCAGCAGCTTCATAAAAATGCTGACTGCGCAAAAGATTTTCGATTACAGGTTGTATTTTAAAATTGTTGGCAGACGAAACAAATAAGTCGACCATTTGATCTATGATAGCCTCTACTGCAAAAGCTTCATCCGCTGTATGCGGTGCCCACAGATAGAAACGGTAGATCTTGCGGCAAATGTTTTTGGCGGTTTCTGGCTGCTCGTAAATAAGATCGATAAGTTTAGCTATTTCATCTAATGCACTTTCTTCAGTTGGATTTCCTCCGGGCATAAGAAGAGGATCTGGGACGATAGTATTATCGGGAAATAACACGCTGGAGAATCGGTCGCTAAATTGTTTTGGTTTAGCCGTATCGTTATCGTGTGCCGATGCATTTGTAGGACTACCTTTCACTTTGCCTCGAGGCAATAAAGTGTCAGGGTCGATGTTTGCGAAATCGTCATCATGTGACCAGCCCGTTAAGATTCGTGCAGCTGTTTGAACATCCGACTCGCGATAGACACCATAGTCCCCTGTATCACCGGAAGTAGCTGGCGGATTCGCTTCAAGGCCGCGACCAATTGAATATAGTTCAAGTAGTTCGCGTGCATAATTTTCGTTGAAGCTTCCCTTCACATTCAATGTTCCATCCAACAATTGGAGCATCGCATTGTCAACACTCACCTTCACTGTCAGCTTCTTGAAATTTATTTCTGGGTCTGGGGCATTCCCATCCAATGCGAACTGTCGGAATAATTCATTCTGAAAATACAGAGCTCTGGTATCGCTCACTTTTTCCATTATCATGGTAAAATGAGTGTGTAGAAACAAGACGATTTTCTCTCGCGCAGAATATCCGAGAGAGGGGTGCATCATCTGTCCAACAAACCAACCGAGGAGATATTGAGCAAGGTCGCTACCTTCACTATTCGCGTCAGTGATTCCGGTAAGTACCCATTCTTGTCCCGTTTTTGGATCGATGGGCAAAATTGGCGGAGGCAGCGTCTGTCCGAACAACTGTGTAGTAGCCTGCGCAGGTGTTAACCCTGCGAATGTATCTATCTGCTGCTTAGTCGCACCGAAGGTAGCTCTACGCAACAAGTGAGCGGCCCGTTTAAGACCTAGTGTACCACTAAATTCCGGTAATGGCATAGTTATTCAGGTGTTTCACCAAGGTCAATTAATACCCAAAATTTGATTGTTCTATGGCACGGGGGGATGAAGCGCATTACCATCCGATTTAGTGCAAGTATTTTCTTTTCAGGAATTTTACCTTAGTTGATAAGTTGGCCTCCGGAATCGGGAGGAGTAGGAGTAAGGAATAAGGAATAGGGAATAAGGAATATGGGAAGGTATAGGGTATAGGGTATAAGGTATATGTGCTGACACCTTATTCCTTATTCCTTACTCCTTATTCCCCTTCCTTCCCCTATACCTTATACCCTATACCTTCTAACCCACTGAGGACCATTTTGCATTCTCATATACTCTTCCTAAGATTGAACATGAAACTAATCGAGTGTCCCAGGGATGCGATGCAAGGGCTGGAGACATTTATTCCAACCAATGCAAAAGCGCGATACATCAATCAGCTTCTTAAGGTTGGATTCGACACTATTGATTTCGGAAGTTTTGTGTCTCCGAAAATGATTCCCCAGCTTCGAGATACAGCAGAAGTTCTTGAGAAGATTGATATCGGTGATAGCAATACAAAACTTCTTGCAATTGTGGCAAATACCCGGGGAGCGTTTGAGGCTTGTAAGTATGAAGCGATTACTTATCTGGGATTTCCTCTTTCTGTATCCGAGACTTTTCAATTGAGGAACACAAACAAGACGATTGGCGAAGCGCTGAACGTTGTTGAAGAAATCAAAGATGCGTGTGACAAATCAAACAAGAAATTGGTCACATACATTAGCATGGGATTTGGCAATCCATATAAAGATCCGTACGATGCTGACCTTGTCGTAGGATTTGTTGATGTATTAAAAACCTTGGGATCTGATGTCATCTCCATTGCCGATACAATTGGAGCATCAAACCCTCAAAGCATTTCAACAATGTTTGAGTTGATTTCAAAACAATTCCCGAATTTGGAAATTGGTGCCCATCTTCATTCCACCCCGCACACCGCAATGGAAAAAATTGAATCTGCATTTAAGGCAGGATGCAAGCGAATCGACGGCGCAATTCTTGGCTTCGGGGGATGCCCCATGGCTGACGACGATCTGGTTGGAAATATTGCAACAGAAAAAATCATCGACTACCTGGAATCCCAGGGGGTAAAAAGCGAAGTTAACTTGCTTGAATTGGGAAAAGCTATCCAACTGGCAGGTGAAATATTTCCAATACACTGAAAATATTACCTTGTAACGATACACCGCAGATTACCAGGCGTTTTCATTGAATTTTCTCTTTGTTTGAAGTGTATAAGACCATCATTTCAGGGCAAAAAATCCCGGTAGGTTGGTCAAAAAATCAAAGTCAATGAAACGCTGTCATTTAATTGTTGGATTTGTGTTTATCTCATCAATGGCTTTCTCCCAAAACGCCAAAGAATTGACGCGTATAGGCAGAGAGTTGTATGAAAAGAATGAATTCATGGAAGCCATTCTGAATTTGAATAAAGCTGTTAGCATGGATCCCAATTACTCTCCTGCTTATTATCTCAGAGGAAATATAAAGGACAACTTCGATGACAGGCATGGCGCGATGAAGGATTACAATCTTGCGCTGGAAAAAAATCCGAAGTTTGCTGATGCCTTCTTCGCTCGAGGTAACGTAAAGATGAAGCTTCAGGATTACTATGGTGCAATCGCCGACTACAGTGCTGCTATTGGTATCAACGAAAATTATATTGAGGCATATTTTAACAGGGGCAGGGCTAAGCAATTCTTGCTGGCTTACGAGGATGCAATTAACGATTGTACAAAGATCATCCAAATAAATCCGACCAACGTGGATGCATACTATATGCGCGGTATTCTGCGGATCAATTTTGGGGATATGAAAAACGGCTGCCTGGATCTAAGCAAGGCAGGTGAGCTTGGCGATCACAAAGCATATGAAGTGATTAAAGAAAAATGTAATCAGAAAAATCAGGATACTGAAGATTGATCAGCATTTAAGTCTTTACCAATTTATATACATTGCCTGGCATGGTTGAAATAACACCTTTGAACTCAAGCGCCAGCAGCAACGATGCAAGCTTTCCGATAGCAAAACCCGATCGCCACGCCAGCTCATCAATCATCAACTGATTTTTATTTTCAATTAATAACTTAAGGATAGCTTGCTCGTCGGGTTCATAAGTTTCCAGAACTAGCATCTCTTTCTTTGGAGGATTCTTTATTTCCGCATTCCAGTTCATAATATACTCGAGATCGGTAATGGACGTTATGAGGTTGGCCTTGTTAGCTTTGATAAGGCCATTGCATCCCTCAGAATAACTTCGCCCAACATTTCCGGGAAAAGCCAGGACGTCTTTATTATATGTGTTGGCAATCTCTGCCGTTATTAGTGCACCGCCTTTAAGTGCAGCCTCGACCACAATAAGCACATCGCAAAGACCTGCAATAATTCGATTACGTGCAGGGAAATTATGAGCATCCGGTTTTGTGCCGAGCGGATTCTCAGTCACAAGTCCGCCGCGAGCCAGCATTTTCTTTGCCGTCTCTAGGTGAGAGTATGGGTACATGATGTCTATTCCGCTTCCCATAATACCGATGGTAGGGAGACCATTTTTTAATGCATGCTTGTGGGCGAGTATGTCGATGCCATAAGCCAGACCACTGATGATCAGTGCGTCGTGCTGTTGAAGACTGCTAACTAGTTCTGAGACGCAATCTCTACCATAGTCGGTTGCCTTTCGCGTTCCTACAATTGCAACTGCTTTCGGGTTCTCGAAATCAATACTTCCTTTTGTATAAAGTAGGGAAGGTGCATCGGGAATTTGTTTTAACCGGGATGGATAATTCTTGTCGGTGAAGAATATGAGATTTACATTTTCCTTTTCCGCATTCCGAACTTCTTTTTCTGCAGCAACAAAGTATTTTCCAGTAATGATTGCCTGCGCAGTCACGTCGCCTATGCCTGGTATCTTCTGGAGTTTTCCCTTTGGTGTTTTGAAAACGCGATCAGCTGAGCCACAATAACTAATCAGTTGTCTCATGATTTGATTACCAATACCAGGAATAAAATGTAATGCTAATAGCGAGAGCCGGTTTTGATCCATGACAACGGTTCAGAAAATTTTTGAGGCCAAAGAAAAAATACTGGACCAACGATAACACCCAACGTTTTAAATATCGAAAGCAACTATAAAATACAACGAGATACGCAGCGTATTTGCTTAATGCATTCGGTCGCGCAGTTCTACCAGAAAACCACGCACGCGTTTCAAGGAATCGATAAACTCTATCTTATCACGAACGGCTTGCGTATCATTACGCAGCATGTCTTTTGCACCCTGGAGTGTAAATCCTTTTTCTTTTACCAAGTGGTATATGGTGCGAACATTATCGATGTCTTCCTTGGTAAACTGGCGATTTCCCTTCCGATTCTTTTTTGGTTTAATCAATTCGAATTCTGATTCCCAAAAACGGATAAGCGATGGAGCAACGCTAAATATATCAGCCACTTCTCCTATGGAGTAGTAAAGCTTTTCAATTTCTTTTTCCTTGTAAGCCATGTTATTGAGCAAGGTAAGTAATTAAACCATTCTCGTCAATGTGAATCTGCGATTCAGGAAAATCTTTTTTAGTCAATTCCTGAATCAACTTAATTACCTGATTTTGAGGATCAATCCTAACTCCAGTTTCATACGTCTGATAAGTAGGTATTATCTTCCCATGGATAAATTTACCTTGCGTGTCAGTAAACACTTTGATGATTGGTGCCAAACCGTTTACACCGCTCACGCTGATACCGCGGTAGGTGGCAAAGTTGCCCAAGCTGTAAGCGATGAATCGTTCGTTGTAAACTTCTACTGCCCTGGTAACGTGGGGCCCATGGCCGAAGACAATATCCGCTCCGGCATCAATTAATGTATGCGAAAATTTATAAACATCGCCGCGGTTTTCTCCATAATACATCTCATTCGTGCGAGGCACATTTTGAAATTTCGCACCCTCGGCACCGCCATGAAATGAAACAATCACCACATCGCAGATCGAATCCAGTTCTTCTACTATTCTTACGGCGCCAGCTATATCATTGATATCAACACAGTTGCTGTTCGGAGAGAAGGCTGCAAGTCCGTATGTAATGCTGTCTTTTTGAAAAATGGCTGTTGGTTGACTCAGCTGACCGGCGTGTAATATGTTCGCCTGTATCAGCGTCTCCATTGTGCTGATTCGGCCTGGATCTCCCATATCACCTGCGTGGTTGTTTGCAAGACTTACAATGTCAAAGCCGGCACTCACCAAATTCTTTACATATCTAACAGGAGTTCTGAAGGCATAGCAAACTTTCGGATCATTGCATTTTTTTGGCACGCCTCCGTCATCGAGAAGTGTCCCTTCGAGGTTCCCGAATGTTACATCAGCATCGCGCAAAACAGATTCAACATTTCTCAATAAATGTTCGCCGTCATTTGGCGGAAGTCTGTCTTCCGGATAATTAGTACCCATCATGATATCCCCAACGCCAATGATTGAAAGTGTATCAATTTTCGTCGGGATCGAATCTGTGACCGCTACCGACATAGTATCTATATCATGTATCGTAACCGTGTCCAGGTCAATTAATGAACTGTCGCGATCCTGCGCATTTAGTATTGAACAAATAAAAATGACAGGTAAGAGAAGGTATGGTCGCATAGGCACAGATTCGGACGCAAAGAAATAAAAAAATCCATTATGGCATCTTAAACTCCGTCAATGGGGTTAATTTTGTGGTTTGTTTATAAATAAGACAGCTATAACGTGTCTGGTGCCAAAGACTAACAAGAAGGATTTTGGCGCCAGTTCGGTTATTCATGGATTGCGGTTAAAAAAATGGATTCAGCAACGATCAGAAAAAAGTTTTTAGATTTTTTCGCCAGTAAAGGTCATGCCATTGTACCCTCTGCGCCATTGGTATTGAAGAATGACCCGACTTTATTGTTTACCAATTCGGGAATGGTTCAGTTTAAGGATATTTTCCTTGGCAATGCCACGACCAAGAGTTCGCGTATTGCGGATACGCAAAAATGTCTGCGAGTCAGCGGCAAACATAATGACCTGGAAGAGGTGGGAATCGACACCTATCACCACACCATGTTCGAAATGCTGGGCAATTGGTCGTTTGGCGATTATTTTAAAAAGGAGGCTATCGAATGGGCCTGGGAGTTGTTGACCGTTGAATACAAACTACCGAAAGACAGGTTGTACGTAACTGTTTTTGAAGGAGATAAGAATGAGAACCTCCAATTCGACCAGGAGGCTCACGATTGTTGGAAAAAATACATCGGCGAAGACCGTATACTGAACGGCAATAAGAAAGATAATTTTTGGGAGATGGGTGAGATGGGTCCATGCGGACCTTGTTCTGAAATCCATATTGACCTGCGACCCGAAGAAGAAGTAAAAAAGAAGGCAGGAAAGGACCTCGTCAACAATGACCATCCGCAAGTTGTAGAAATCTGGAACCTTGTCTTTATGGAATTCAATCGCAAGGCAGATGGTTCACTTGAAAAATTACCTGCCCAGCATGTGGATACAGGTATGGGTTTCGAGAGACTCTGCATGGCGATCCAGAAAAAAACATCCAATTATGATACGGATGTGTTTTCTCCATTGATAGAATTCATCTCAAAGGCGGCGCAGGTTCCTTACAAGCAGGATGAAAAGACTGACATCGCAATGCGTGTGATGGCAGATCACGTTCGCGCAGTTTCTTTTGCTATAGCAGATGGACAATTGCCATCCAACACAGGCGCCGGCTATGTGATAAGGAGAATTTTAAGACGGGCGGTACGTTATGGTTTCACTTTCCTGAATTTCAAAGAGCCTTTTATCTGCAAACTTGTACAGGTGTTGGGTAGTCAGCTGAACGATGTATTTCCGGAACTTGAAAAACAGAATGAATATGTAAGCAAAGTTATCTTCGAGGAAGAAACCTCTTTCCTGAGAACACTTGAAAAAGGATTAAAACGTCTTGAGAATATTGAGGCAGAACTCACGGATAAAACTGTAAGCGGTGAGCAGGCCTTTGAACTTTACGACACCTTTGGATTTCCCTTCGACCTCACATCGTTGATTGCTCGTGAAAAAGGCTACTCTGTAGATGAACGAGGATTTGAAGTTGAGATGGAGAAACAGAAGACACGGTCCAAAGCAGCTGCGACAAAAGAAACCGGCGACTGGGTTGTGGTGGGCAAAGAACAAAAGACCGAATTCATCGGATATGAGAATCTGGAGGCCGAAGTGAACATCACCAAATACAGAAAGATTAAACAGAAGAATAAGGAGCTCATTCAGCTTGTGTTCGATCAGACGCCGTTCTATGCTGAAAGCGGTGGCCAGGTAGGTGATACCGGATTCATTGAAAGTGCAAATGAGAAAATACTCATTGTTGATACGAAGAAGGAAAACGATTTGATCGTGCATGTAGCCGAAAAGGTACCCGACAACCCAGGTTCAATTTTTCATGCAGTGGTGAACATGCGTCAGCGTGAACTATCAATGAATAACCACTCTGCAACGCACTTGCTACATGCCGCTTTGCGTCAGGTGTTGGGAAAACATGTTGAGCAAAAGGGTTCTCTGGTGAACGACAAGGTTCTTCGTTTTGACTTCTCTCATTTTGCCGCGATGACAGCGGAAGAAATTCTCCAGGTAGAAAAAATTGTCAACGAAAAGATACGGGAAAACATCAAACTTGACGAGAAGCGGAACGTGCCAATTGAAAAAGCAAAATCGCTCGGAGCTATGGCGCTCTTTGGTGAAAAGTATGGCGACTTTGTCAGAGTAATTACATTCGATCCTACTTTCTCGGTGGAACTCTGCGGAGGAACCCATGTGCCATCGACAGGAAACATCGGATTGTTCAAGATTATTTCCGAAAGTTCTGTAGCCGCAGGTGTGAGAAGAATAGAGGCTATAACCGCAGAAGGCGCTGAGCGATTTGTTCGTGACGAGTTGAACGTATTGGATGAGCTCCGACGCCTGCTTAAAAATCCAAAAGATATTCTTACTTCTGCGCGTAACCTGTTGGAGGAGAAACATGCTCTCGAAAAAAAGGTGGGCGAATTTGAGCAGGAGCAGGCTAACAGACTGAAAGAAGATTTGGCGCGCAAAGCAACAAAAAGTAACGGCTACCACCTCATTATTGAGCGCGTCTCAGTAAGCAATGCTGAATCATTAAAAAACATTGCCTACGGGTTAAGAAATCAATTCGACGATTTGCTTTTGGTGCTTGCGGCAGACGTCGCCAACAAACCTCAGGTAGCAGTAATGATTGGAGAAAAATTGGCGCAGACGAATAAGTATCATGCAGGTAATCTCGTGAAGGAACTCGCCAGGGAGATTGATGGTGGTGGCGGCGGACAGCCTTTCTTTGCAACAGCTGGCGGGAAGAACTTGAATGGTCTGGACGCTGTTTTAGAAAAAGCTCGTAAATTGATAACAAATTAGCCTGAAATTGACGGATCCCGGAGCCTTTTCCATCGCTGATGGGTTGTAAGATGTGCGTTTATGCTGAATGATTGAAAACAATGGACAAATCGGTAAGAGATAAATATGTTGCTGTGATCGGTCTAGAGGTGCACGCTCAACTTCTGACAAAGAGTAAGATCTATAATACCGATTCCACCGAGTACGGAAGTCTTCCCAATACCAATATAAGTGTCATCACATTAGCACACCCTGGTACGCTCCCACGCTTGAACAAGCGGGTAGTTGAGTATGCAATTAAGATGGGATTGGCATGTCATTGTGAAATTTCGCGGTTCAACATTTTTGATCGCAAGAACTATTTTTATCCAGATCTTCCGAAAGGATATCAGATCACTCAGGACCGTACACCAATTTGCAAGGGTGGGTTTATAACGATTAACTCGAAAGATGGTGAGCGCAATATTGCACTGCACCGCATACATATAGAAGAGGATGCGGGCAAATCGATGCACCTGGCGACCGAGGTCGATACATTGGTCGATTTTAACCGTGCAGGCGTACCGTTGATCGAAATTGTGAGCATGCCTGACATGAGGTCGTCGGATGAGGCATATGCTTATCTTACAGAAATCCGGAAATTGGTGCGATACCTTGAAATCTGTGATGGGAATATGGAGGAAGGATCATTGCGGTGCGACGCAAACATTTCTGTGATGCTTAAGGGTGCCAAAGAATTTGGAAAGAAAGTGGAGGTAAAGAATATGAACTCCATTAGAAACGTCCAGCGCGCCATTGATCATGAGATACAACGACAAATAGAAGAAATAGAAAAAGGGAATGCGATACCTTCAGAGACGCGCACGTTTGATGCTGCTACAGGACTCACACACAGCATGCGCACTAAAGAAGAGCTGAATGATTACCGCTATTTTCCAGATCCGGATTTAAGTCCGATGGAAGTTTCAGACGAATGGCTAAATGAAATTAAGGCTACCATGCCGGCGTTGCCTAGAGAGCTTTACAATAAATATATTACCGAGTTCAAATTACCTGAGTACGATGCGCAGGTGCTCACCGATTCGAAAGATGTGGCTTTATATTTTGAAGAATTGTGCAGGCTTGACAAAAATTATAAGGCTGCCTCTAATTGGGTGATGGGGCCGGTGAAATACCATTTGAACGAACTAGGATTAACCGCCGACGAGTTTCCAATACAACCAAAGGTATTGAGCGAATTAATCGGATTGGTTGATTCGGGAAAGGTCAGTTTTTCTGTCGCTTCTCAGCGTATATTCCCTGAGTTGCTAAAGCAACCCAACAAGTCGGCGCTGGATGTTGCACAGCAACTTAACCTGATCCAGGAAAGCAATCACGATGCTATCATTCCCATTGTTGATGAAGTGCTCAAGGAATTTCCATTAAAGGTTGAAGAATACAAAAACGGAAAGAAGGGTATCGTAGGAATGTTTATGGGTGAGGTAATGAAGCGAAGCAAGGGAAAAGCGGACCCGAAGGTTGCTAACGCGTTAATTACCAAGAAGCTTGAAGAAGTTTAGTTGTAAATGGACAAAGTAAATAAAGCAGATATGGAGAGAAATGAAGTAGTTAGTAGCAGAAAGGGGATAGCCCATCGATTGGGTATCAAAGTATTTACACTAAGCTTCCTGCTTTTTATATTTTGTTTATCCTGTTCATCGACTTCGAAAGAAGATTCTGGTGAAGTAGCAGCCAGTGATACATGGGAAGTAACTGTTAGCGGCAAGGTAGGATTCCCGCAGCAGGGCCAGATACTCATCCAGGAAATCAAAAACGGTTCGTCCGGATGGCAGGATACTGTTATGCTTAAAAAGGATTACACGTATTCAAAACGGGTTAGGCTTTCGCAACCCGGATATTACAAAATCACTTTTTTCAACAGGCAGTACGTTGACTTTATATTGTACAAAAGCAACATAGAGATCAACGTTGATGGAAATGATCCTAGCGGTTTCGCTGAAATCAAGGGTTCACCCGAGATTGATATCATTCGAAAAACACAAACCATCATGCGGGATATTGAATCTTCTCCGGAAATGGCGAAGCTAAGCCAGCAATTTTCAGAAGCAGCGCAAGTAAAAAATGAAACGCGGATGGCCGAATTGCAGGCCGCTTATATGAAAGAGGTAACAAAAGGCCAGGAACAGGTTGCTGCATTGTTGGAGAAAGAGCCTGCCTCTCTTGGTGTAATCAACTTGTTGCAAAGCAAGGCAATTGACGCTGATCTTCACTTCGATACGTATTTGGCAGTGGCAAATAAACTTCGTGCTGAATGGCCAAATTATGATCACGCAAAGGACTTTATCAGTATGGTGGATAAAATGAAGACGCTAGCTATAGGTCAGCCGGCTCCAGAAATTGCATTGCCGGATACCACTGGTCAGGTGGTAAAACTTTCAAGCATGAAAGGTAAATATGTGCTGGTTGATTTCTGGGCGAAGTGGTGTGGACCTTGCCGGCAGGAGAATCCAAATGTTGTTCGCGTTTTTCATAAGTTTAAGGATCGCGGTTTTACAGTCTTTGGCGTATCGCTTGACCGCAAAAAAGATGACTGGTTGCGTGCCATTGATGAAGACAAGCTCGCGTGGACACATGTCTCTGACTTAAAATACTGGCAATCTGAAGCTGCTAAAACTTATAATATTACCGGCATTCCATTTTCAGTATTATTAGATCCCAACGGTGTGATTATTGCTAAGAATCTTCGCGGCCCCGCGTTGGAAAGGAAGTTAGCGGAGATATTTAATAAATGAATTCCACAATGAGGAATGTTGGCTGTATCCTGATATTATCTGTATTCTATTATTCATGCAGTAAGGAGATTGAAAGAGTAGCGCCTGTTAGCTTCGACATGAAAAACTTTCGGGTTGAGTCAAAGGGTGGATGTAAATCCGATACACTTCAATGTGCTTATTTTGAGGTAACATATCCCGAATTCTCAGGCTTAGATACTTCGGTCGTCAGTCTGCTCAAGCGCAAGATGGACGCTGCCGTGTCACTGGGTAATCCCGAGTCACAAGGGCAGAGCATGCAGCAGATCGGTAATATTTTTATCGAAGATTATGATGATTTCAAAAGCGAAATTCTGGAAGCGTTTGGTGGCTGGCATTATAAAGCAAAAATAGTCGTCGAAGTCTTAACAGATACTTTGTTGAGCCTGTCGGTGCACGACGAATACTATACCGGTGGCGCACATGGTGGCTCAGGTGTCTATTTTATTAACATCAATCCTAAAACCGGTGCCGAGTTTACCCTTGATAATTTTCTCAAGCCTGATTATAACGAGCAGCTTACGCTATTAGGAAATCGAGTATTTCGTAAAACCCGGGAGCTAGCCGACACGGCGTCGCTCAGTGAAAGCTATTTTGAATTCCCTGAGAATAAATTTGAACTCAATAAGAACTACGGCTTTACCAAGAACGGCATTATTTTCTATTATAATAACTACGAAATAGCACCTTACGCCGCCGGCCCGACGGAGGTTTTGATTCCGTATTCTGAGCTTGGTGATTTGATCCGTGAATAGTTAACCCTACTTTGTCATGTTTGATCATTTTGAGGAAAGGAATAAGGAATAGGGAATAAGGGTACGCACTTTGAGACCCACCCTTACTCCTTATTCCCTACTCCGTATTCCTTTTTTTCTAACTTGACAAAGTAGGATTAATCGTTAATAGTTAATAGTTAATTGTTATCCGTGGGAGTGGGTGTGGGTGTGCGCTCGATTGAATAGCGCAGTGGCTTCAATCGAGCCGACCGATCCGATACCTATCGGATACCTGATCACCGACTACCTCCTCTAGGCATTAATCAACGTACCCATTCCAACCGAGCCTACCGATTACCTTTAGATTTAGGTATTCGCTATATAATAGTAACGCTGAACTTCAATCGAGCGAACCGATTACCGATTACCTTCCTATTCTAACAGGTGAAAATGGAATAATTCGATTTATAATTATTTGCACGCAACTTTGAGCCCAACACCGATCACCTCACCTCATGATCACCGGTCATCACCTTTAAGAAAGAGCTCCAACTCAACCCTCCGGTTCTGCGCTCTGCCTGTAGCTGTCGCGTTGGTTGCGATTGGGTTGGCTTCACCGTAACCTGTGGCTTCAATCCGTTCCTCGGAAACACTATTGCGTGTCAGATAACTTTTCACAGCGTCCACCCGTGCCTGCGACAATCTTAGGTTGGTAGCATCGCTTCCTTGCGAATCTGTATATCCACTTATCCGCAAACTATAGTCGGTGTATTCTTCCAGGATGCTTATAATCTCATTGAGCATAGCATACGAGTTCGATTTCAGCGTGGCCTTACCCGTCTCGAAATAAATACCACGTGTTGCAAAGTTCAACCTCTTCTTAACCTCTTCACGTACTTCCGGGCAGCCATTAGCTGTTCCGTTGCCCGGGGTTGTCGGGCAGCGATCAAGTTCATCGATAACTCCATCGCCATCAGTATCAGCCGGGCAGCCTGTCTCGTCAACTTTTATTCCTGCTAGCGTGTTGGGGCAACGGTCTTTCGAATCTTCTACACCATCGCCATCGGTGTCAGGACAACCTTCAAAAATATCCAGACCCGCCTGGTTAGGACAGCGGTCCTTAGCATCTTCTACACCATCCCCGTCTGAATCGGGGCATCCACTAAATCGAGCGACACCGGCAACCTCAGGACATTTATCATCGACATCGGCAACACCGTCATTGTCTTTGTCAGGACATCCCTCAAGCGATGCAATTCCTCGCACGCCGGGACATTTGTCAAGGTAATCAGGCACTGAGTCAGCATCGCTGTCAACCGGGCATCCCTTTGGATCGACACTCGCCTGGGTTGGTGTATTTGGACAATCATCACGCTTGTCAGGAACGCCATCATTGTCAGAGTCGGTTGGCTTCCTTAACTTAAAAATAAGACCGGCGCTTTGTTGCAGGTATACATCATTGTTTCGTTGCGAGATACCATCCCATCCATCATTCAATGGCATATTCAGGGTATTGGATATTTCAAATCCTACACGGTCGGATAATTGAAATAAAATTCCAACACCTACAGCAGCATTCGCTTGAAATTCGCCATTTGATATCTGATCTTTTTCGAAATAAGTATATTGTTTTGAGTCAATTAGTGTTCCGCCAATACCTGCCATGATAAAAGGGGCAACAACAGCTGTTTCTTTAAGGATGTAATCATTGTTGAACTTGTATCTCAACTTAACATTTAAGGCAAATATATCGGCATCAACTCCTGCAGTGTGATCTGGACTTTGATACCGAACCTGATTAAATGAAATTTTCTCCATCAAATTAAACGATGGATTCAGGTAATGTTGAAATGATATTGCACCCCCCAGCTTTGGTCTTTTATAGTTATAAAAATGATAGTGATCACCATTTAAGTCACCTGCGTATTCGCTAAAGGTGACGTGAGCACCCAGGGAAGTTTGACAGTAGGATGAAAAAGAGGAAAGAAGTAAGAAACAGAATACCCCAAATGGATGAAACGCCTTTTTTAAGTTAATCATAGATATAGCTTAAAATCCAAATCCCGACTATTCAAATTGAAGGCCAGAACCAATTTAGGCGTTAAGCTGCCTCACGCGTCTATAGAAAGTAAGGTTGAAGAACATGTGAGGTATAATTCCACAATATGTCTGCGGAAGCGCCCGACCCGCACAGTTTAACATTTTGACAGAGTATTTGTTTCCAGAAAGGTGATTTCCTCTATATGAAAATTTTGTTTGTGATCAATCCCATTGCGGGGGCCAGTAGCAATGACGAAGCGGTATTGTTGATTCATGAAAAGGCAGCTGAAAAAAATGTTGACTTTAAATTTGTTTACACTACATCGGAAGATAATGATAGGCTGATACAGGAACAGGTGGATGAGTACGCCCCCGATCGCGTAATCGCTTGTGGTGGCGACGGTACCGTGCAACTTGTGTCGAAGAATCTCATGGGTAGAAACATTCCGGTCGGGATTATTCCGCTAGGGTCGGCCAACGGTTTAGCAACAGCTTTGCGGCTTCCTGCAAAAATTGGGGACGCAGTTAATGTTGTATTTGACGAGCCACGAAAAATTATGTTAGACCTGTTGAGGTTTAATGACGATCATATCTGCACGCACCTTGCTGACATTGGCATAAATGCGAAACTTATAAAAAACTACGAAGCGGATGGAAACAGGGGCATGCTGGGATATGCAAAACATTTGTTGCCATCCATCAAAGAGAGTCCTCTTCTGAAATATACGATCCATACTTCTGAAGGAACATATAAAAAGGAGGGGTACATGATAGTGATAGCAAACGCCAATATGTATGGTACGGGAATTCGAATTTCGGATGGAAGTGTTTCCGATGGAAAATTTGAGATATCGAACATAGAGAAGGTAGCACTCGATGAAGCGATCAAAGCTGGCTTGACAAGATTCAACGTCTTCGTTGATAAGGAAATGTTTTCCGATGTGATTTCATGCGATGGAGCCGAAATCCGAATCGATCAAAAAATCGATTTCCAAATAGATGGCGAATACATGGGAGAGGTCGACTACCTCAAGGTGACTATACATCCTTCTGCAATTCCCGTACTTGTGACTGATGAGTAATACTGTCCCAATCCTGCTTAGCTTTTATGCTCTTTCTAACGGAACGAAAAATCTCCTCACCGGCCAGCTTACGTATTCATCGCTTCGCGACTTTAGTTTTAAATCTTACAGCAGACATAAGACCTTTCGAACGATTCTCGCATTGTACCGAACCCGATTTTTTGCCAATCAGCAGGTAACTCTGCATTTTGACAAGGGTACAATACATGTTAAGACGGACGGGTCAGGTTCTTTTTTCCAGGTTGTAGACGCCGTCCCCGGTCAATCCCAACTCCAAAAAATTGTACTCTCCAACGGTAGGCCTGTCCGTATTGTAGACGATCTTTATATTAAGAATGTTCATACTGTTGATTCACAATACATCGTTGTGTCTGACATCGATGATACACTATTACACTCTCATATTTCTAACAAGCTCCTGAAATTTAGAACACTCATGTTCACTTCAATGGAAAATCGAAAGTCGGTACTATCGATGACCAAGCTGATAGGAGAGCTTCATCAAATGGGTGCAGAACCATTCTACCTGTCGAACAGTGAGCAGAATTTATACCCTCTTATTTACCGCTTCTTACTGCACAACGGATTCCCACCGGGTCCACTCTTTTTAAAGCAAATGCGAAAAGTACGAGACCTATTCAGGAGATTGACGCTAGAGGAACGAGAGATCCATAAGGTAAAAATGCTTGAAGCGATCTTAACACTTTTTCCGGACAAAAGGTATTTCCTACTCGGCGACAATACGCAGCTCGATCTCAAGATATATCTAAGAGTTGCCACTAAATATCCGGATAACATTCGACATATAATCATCCGAAAAGTATTGAGCAATGCTCATCATGAAGATTACTTAAGTGAAACCGCTGCAAAGCTCAAGTCACTTGGAATTGGCTTTTACTATTCGGATAGTTTTCCTTCTAAGTTTGATTTGTGAAGCGATGTGGCAAAAATTACACAACGTCACGCTTTTACTGTTGTGCGTTACTACGATTGGCAACGTTTAATCTTGGCTTGATTTTTTACTATAAAAGTAAAACGACAATAGTATGAAAAACCTTCTCACTTTCCTTTTCTTCTGCCTCCTGATGGTTTCAATGACCGGGTGTGAATTGATCGGTGATATTTTCGGCGCAGGTGTGTACACCGGCATTTTTATCGTAATCGTTGTTATTGTTCTAATCGTAGTAATTGTTGCCCGAATATTTCGACGATAGATTCGCCGTCAATTATAGATACATTCTCCAAAGAATCGTGAGACGTTTGTCGAACCTGTTGCTTACGTTTGTCGCGTTTGTTGGTTGCATTTTTTACGCAATTTCTGGTGAAAATATCTTTTACAAATTTTTTAGCTTGTCATAGGGGTAAGTCATGCTGCGATTGTCTAATCCGTAACAAACGCAAAGAATTATGAAAAGACAATTCACGACAATCATGATGGTTTCATTTATATTGTTAACCAGCAGTTCAATTTTTGCCCAGGAAAACGAACCCATAGGCCCGGGTGAGACAAAGGATAACCGCATCGAAACCGTTTTCAGAGGGGGTCCGACATCGGTTCGGGGATATGGCGCCCTGACTAACAAATTCACAACGATTAGAGGCGATTATGCTAACCTTGTCGGAGTTTATGGCGGGGTTTATATCAATCATAAATTTATGATCGGAGTAGGCGGTGCTGCTATGACCAATAGACTTAATGTACCACTTCAATATAGTACCGATCCGTTGCGCGATTTGAATTACGAGTATGGACAGTTTGGTTTAGTGACTGAATATGTAATCGGTTCTAACAAAGCATTCCATGTTGCTTTCAATCTGTTCTCTGGTGCCGGCTTTACGCTGCAGAATGATCGCGATGACTGGAACGACGATGAATTTGATTGGGATGATAAAGAAACGCACGATACCAATTGGTTCTTCGTAGCCGAACCGGGTGTACAGTTTGAAATTAACGTTTTCAAGTGGATGCGCTTTAGCCCGGGTATTTCATATCGCGCTGCTTTCGGTAGCGATGGCATAGGTATGAGAGACTCAGACATCAGCAACATTTCCTACAATGCTACCCTTAAGTTTGGAAGATTTTAAAATGAAATGGTTTCACGCAAAGAACGCTAAGTAATAACGCAAAGGTCCAAGGTGGTGAACATTGGACCTTTGTCTCTTACCTTTGCGTGATCAATTCAGATATAAGTCGCAACGCACGCTATTAACGGATAACGATTAATCCTACTTTGTCATATTATGACCACTTGTGAATTAAGGAATAGGGAGTAGTTGACTAAACGTATGTGAAATTGTTTTGGCACATTGATGACAATTTTGAGTCGTCAACCCCATCCGGGGTTGGCTGCGTTTGTGCGTTAACCCCGGGTTCCGCTTTTGGGGTTTCACCCCAGCGTCACCCGGGGCTATTCACATTGAATGCCCTTCGGGATTCCGGCGCGAAGTCGCGAAAGTCTTTCACAATATAAAAGTTAAGTACGTCATACTTAGCCATATTAGACCCTGCGGCTTTTGCTTCGTTTACTTATCCTCGCTCTCCAGTGTACCTTGTTATTCTTGATGAACCCAGCAGAGGATACATCCCATTACAACGGAGTGTCTATACAGTTTATGAAGTTTCAGAGAACCAATTTGCTTCTGCGCCAAGTCCGAAGGTACTTGAATGTGAATAGCCCCGGGTGCGGCGGGGTGAAACCCTGGCCGTACCC
>JAEZBX010000262.1 GCA_023412765.1 Bacteroidota bacterium | reverse complement strand
GGGTACGGCCAGGGTTTCACCCCGCCGCACCCGGGGCTATTCACATTCAAGTACCTTCGGACTTGGCGCAGAAGCAAATTGGTTCTCTGAAACTTCATAAACTGTATAGACACTCCGTTGTAATGGGGCGTATTCTCTGCTCGGTTCATTAAGAGTGACAAGGTGTACTCGAGATCGGTACAGCGGTTGGATAAGTAAACGAAGCAAAAGCCGCAGCGTCTAATATGGCTACGTACGACTTACTTAACTTTTATATTGTGAAACTTTCGCGACTTCGCGCCGGAATTCCGAAGGGCATTCAATGTGAATAGCCCCGGGTGACGCTGAGTGAAACCCCAAAGCGGAACCCGGGGTTAACGCACAAACGCAGCCAACCCCGGATGGGGTTGACGACTCAAAATTGTCATCAACGTGCCAAAACAATTTCACATATGTTAGTCAAATACTCCCTATTCCGTTAATCCCGATACTATCCGGATCAGTTAATTGTGAGTGTGGGTGTGAGTGTGCGCTCGAGTTCATTGCGCAGTCCTTCTGTTCGGGCACACCTTATTCCTTATTCCCTATTCCTTATTAATTCCTCCACCCTATACCCTATACCTTTATACCGTATACCTCTTCCCAGGACAATCTCCCAACTTTCTTCGCTTAATTTCCTTCCGCTTCATATTTTGCACCGGTGGTATACCATAAAATCCGTTTTCATTCCTTTTAACTCAGACTAACATCGAAACACCGGTTGCCATATTGCAACGTTACTGGAATCATTCTTCCTTTCGACCTCTACAGGAAGATATCATCAATTCTGTATTGAATGGTCACGATACACTTGCATTGTTACCTACCGGCGGGGGCAAGTCAGTTTGTTTTCAGGTTCCTGCCATGCTGCTTGATGGGCTATGCATAGTAATCACCCCGTTGATCGCATTGATGAAAGACCAGGTAAGTCAACTGAAGAAAAAAGGTATTGAAGCTGTTGCTATTCATTCCGGCATGACGCGCACGCAAGTGGATGTCC
The DNA here is from genome assembly GCA_023412765.1 of Bacteroidota bacterium. GTDB lineage: Bacteria > Bacteroidota > Bacteroidia > Cytophagales > Cyclobacteriaceae > Chryseolinea. Next base: position 17,686 of record JAEZBX010000262.1, on the reverse strand, counting down.
TGCTTGACAATTGCGTGTATGGCATAGTCAAGTTTCTTTATGTCTCACCCGAGAGATTACAGACCGAACTCTTTATTGCGCGCGTCAAGAAGATGAAGGTGGGACTCATCGCAGTGGACGAAGCGCATTGCATTTCTCAATGGGGATACGATTTCCGTCCGCCATATTTAAAGATTGCTTCATTGCGCGAAATAGTAACTGATGTCCCTGTTATTGCGCTTACTGCATCTGCAACGCAGATTGTCTGTGATGATATCCAGGATAAACTAGCATTCAGGGAACCAAAAGCATTGTTCAGGAAATCGTTCGCGCGCGACAACCTTTCTTTCGTCGTTCGGAAGTCAGAAAATAAGGAAAGAAAAATCTTAGAGATTTTACAAAAAGTTCGCGGGTCAGCGATTATATATGTGCGCTCACGCAAAGCTACACAAGAGGTTGCCGAGACTTTAATTAAAAGGAGGATATCGGCGACCTTTTATCATGCAGGTCTTGACTTTGAAGTACGATCACGAAGGCAGGATGAGTGGATCCAAAATAAAGTGAGGGTAATGGTTGCTACCAACGCCTTCGGTATGGGAATTGATAAGCCCGACGTGCGTACTGTAATCCATATCGACTTACCAGAAAATCTTGAATCATATTATCAAGAGGCTGGTCGCGCAGGCCGCGATGGACAACGTTCATACGCCGCAATAATTTATCAGGATGCCGATGTAAAAAATCTAACCGCAAAGGTTGCGCAGTCACATCCGCCGCCTGAAGCACTAAAGAAAGTTTATCAGGCTCTGGCCAACTATTATCAATTGGCGATCGGAAGTGGTAGCGGTGAAAGCTTCGATTTTGATCTGCATGATTTTTCAGAAAGATTTTCACAACACACGGCTGAGGTTTACGTGGCTCTCAAAAAACTGGAGGAGGAGGGCTTCATTCAATTCAATGAAAGTTTCTATAGTCCGTCGCAATTACATTTCGCCGTAGACAAAACAAAACTTTACGAATTTCAAATTGCCAATGTTCAATTTGATCCCGTTATTAAAATGCTTTTGCGTTTGTATGGCGGAGAACTCTTTTCAGACTTCGTGAAAATTTCGGAATCTTATCTAGCCAAAGGGTTGAATGTATCGACGAAGGAAATGATCCTGATTCTGGAACACCTTCATTCTTTAAAAGTGGTAATCTATCAACCTGTCAAGGAAAAACCTCAAATAACGTTTGTAACTCCCAGACACGACGCGTCTTCCCTGCCCTTAGATGTAGCAAGAATGGCAGCCCGGAAAAAATTAATTACAGAGAAAATGGAAGCGATGATTGCGTTCGCTACCACTCAACATCGTTGTAGAATGCAGATGATCCAGGATTATTTCAATGAAGTGACGTACGATAATTGTGGAATCTGTGATGTCTGTGTTGAAAGACGAAAAAAGGATAACCAGGCAGCATTTGACGAACTGTGGGACGAGATCTTAACCACGCTTAACAAGGACAAAATGACTATCGAAGAACTGGAAGAACGTATTGCCCCGCGGAACCACGAACTGTTTGTGGATGTGATTAGGGAGATGGTTGACGATGGTATTCTGCAATACGATAGTGCCTGGAAATTAAGAGCCATACAACAAAAGAGGTGATAGCGTGTTATTGTATTATGAACCCCACCTGGAGAAAGATATTTAAATGGTTTATCAGAATTCACATTTTGCTCGCAGTGTGTTTGCTTTTAACTCATTGCAGCTTTACCCGATTTGCCGAAAAATCGTACGCCCGCGCTGAAAAAGAGAAACCCTATGATGTTATTATCGTGCCCGGCGTACCTTATGATAAGTCAGCTACCACGTCAGTAATGACCCTTCGACTATATTGGGCGAAACATCTTTACGACAGCGGATTTACTAAAAATATTATTTTTTCTGGCGGACCGGTCTACACTCATTTTGTTGAAGGTATCGCTATGAAAATCATGGCAGACTCACTTGGTATTCCTTCGGATCATACTTTTTACGAAACAACTGCTGAGCATAGCACGGAAAATGTGTACTTCTCCTGGAAGATGGCAAAGGAAAAAGGGTTTCAAAAGATTGCTCTGGCCACTGACCCTTATCAAGCCGCAATGTTGCGAAGATTTGTGAAGCGTTACACTCCCGGTGTGAAACATATTCCAATTGTCTTTAGTCGTCTCGATATCGACGACCGATCCCTTCCGAAGATTGATACAACAGCGGCTTTTGCTGAAAATTTTGTATCCATAACTGAACGCGAAAGTTTTTGGGAACGCTTCCGCGGAACAATGGGCCGGCGTGTTATTGAGGATGTCAAGAATGGATCGAAGAAGGCGGATAGGACTGCGTTGACTAGCAGCGGGAATTAGATTCGTTAATAGTTATCTGTTATTAGTTAATCGTGGGAGTGTGCTAGGTCGCAATTGATACCTCCGAAACTATATTTCTATATCCTTGATACTGAATAGGGGTAACAACATTCTTCGTTTCTCGGAATGCTTCTACGCAAAATAATCTGGCGCACACTCACACTCACACTCACACTACGATTAACGGATAACTAATAACTAATAACTAATAACTAATAACGATCCGCGAGGAGCTCCTGAGCATTCTCCAACGCGACCTTCGATGGCTTTGATCCACCAATCATCTTAGCAATCTCTTCAATGCGCTCATGCTCTTCCAGTTTCTTTATGTTACTAATAGTTTTCGCAGCAGAATTGTCTTTGTAAACAAAATAGTGCGCATCTCCTTTCGCAGCAATTTGAGGAAGGTGGCTGATGGATATTATCTGATGATTCTTTGACATTCCCTTCATGAGATTGCCGAGCTTAATCGCCACCTCACCAGAAATTCCATTGTCAATTTCGTCCAGGATAAGCGTTGGCATTGATGTCTTTGCAGCCATTACATATTTGATACAAAACATAACTCGCGAAAATTCTCCGCCTGATGCTACCTGCGCCAGTTGGCGCGGTGCAACACCTTTATTCGCGCTGAACAAAATTTCAATGCGATCAATTCCTGATGGAGAGGGTTCCACGATGGAATTATCAATCTCAAAAACTGCGTTGGGCATCCCTAGTTCCTGGAGTAACCTGGTGATCTGCTTGCACAATGGCTTAGATACTTTCTTTCTTGAGTTGCTTAAGCGCGACGCGACATCCTTCACGGTTTGTTTAGCTTTTTCAAAACTTCGTTGGGCGGCTAGCAATGTTTCATCGAGGTTTGATGTGATGCCATCTTTTTCCATCAGCGTTTTCTGAACAACAAGCAATTCTTTGATATCCTGAACGCGATGCTTTTTTTGCAGCCTATACAAAAGGCTAAGACGCTCCTTCAATGTTTCAGTGCGCTCAGGATCAAATTCCACTGCATCAGATTCTCTTTCAATTTCACTTGCAAGGTCATCCAGTTCAATCATAACACTTTCCATGCGCCGATAGAGCTCATCATAGTGCGAAGAAAATCCTGCAATAACTTGTAAGTGATTGCGCGCTTCACGCAATCCGTTGAGAGACGCAAATTCTGAATTGTTGACGACCTCCATGATTTGTTGGAAACGCGACTTTATTTCACCCGCGTGCTCCATGATCTTCAATTCAGACTCCAGTGATTCCTGCTCGTTTTCCTGGAGATCTGCTTTCAACAATTCATCCAGCTGGAATCGAACATAATCTGCTTCCTGTCGCAGCGTGTCGGCCTCTGCGCTTAATGTTTCAAAAGACTTCTTCGCCTGATTGTATGTAGCCCACGCGTTATTGTATTCATCTATGAATTCAGAGTGATCAGCAAACGCATCTACGAGTTTGAGTTGGAAAGCCTGTTGACCAAGTTGAAGCGTTTCATGTTGTGAATGGATATCCATCAACAAACTTCCAACGCGTTTCATCACTTCCAGAGTAACAGGAGTATCGTTTATGAATGCACGTGATTTTCCTCCCGGACTGATTTCCCGGCGGATTACTGTTGTTGCATCATAATCAAGATCTTCCTCTGCAAAAATCGATTTCAGCATGGGGTTCTTCAGGAGAAACGTTCCCTCGGTGATGCATTTTTCTTTTTCGTCCCACAACACCTTAGTATCCGAACGATTTCCCATTAGTAAACCGATTGCACCCAACATGATTGATTTACCGGCACCCGTTTCGCCGGTGATAACATTGAGACCAGCGGATGGCTCCATCTCAAGATGTTTTATCAAAGCATAATTTCGGATTGTCAGGTGTTTCAGCATCAGACTATGGCATCCAGGTAGATTTCAACAATATTCTTTAACGGGTATCGGATGTCTTCCAATCGCATGTTGCGCAGAATAATTTCCGATCCATTTGCCTTTTGCAGTTCACCAAACATCACGGTTCGGTCCGAAAACACGACGTTTATTTTTTTTCCTAAAAAATCCTGAATCCTGCGATGGATTTGATCTGGATCATTCAGACGTAGTTGCCTGGTGCGCATAGAAAGCTATTCTGACAAATCTGAATAATTCGGGGGTCGAATGCAACAGTAGAAAAATTGAAATTAATTCTGGATCATTTTTTCATAAATGCCGCTGTTGGAAGGGTCGATAGTGGTAACGATGTCGTATGCCTCCCTTCTCAACTGGATACTTCCGGAGGAAAAAATATTTGCTATCTCTTTACCTTTTGCATCAAGGAAGCTGATCAAAAGAATTGAATTAGGATTGATATCGCGAACCTTCTTCACATCCTTTAGTCCATCAAGAATAATTTTGCGACTTTTGTCCGGATCCTGGTCGAACGTATCTAACCCCAGCCGATGGTAACTATAAAGTGATTTTCGTAGGTCGGTCATCTGGGGGTTGTTGAAGTTCTCCACAATCCAATACCTACTTCTGTTATTACCTCCAATAGACTGCCATCCAGGTCTGTTAGATTGCTGCGCATTATTAACCACGGTTAGCGCGCGCTGAAAATAAGGGGTTCCTCCAAGTTCGCTGAACGTGTCGGCGTCTATGCCCAGGATAAGATAAGCGTACACTGCCAGCATAGAAGTGAGATTTGAAGTATACGTATTGTCATTATACTCCAGTGGAAGCGATTCAATGTACTCGAATTCCCAGTCGCGGTCGGCGAAATTAAAAGTAAGGCTGTTATAGTTGGTATTGTAGACGGGACGCGCGGCCTGTATCTGAACCGTTGCAGAGAAACTTCCTATTGCAGGCATTTTGGTAATGGTGATAAGCATGTTGCAAGCAATCTTTTCGTGAATTTTGTAAGCCTCATTCGTCCACTTACGCCCATTCAGGAATTGCTCGATCGCCGTCTTCATATCTCGGAAGATGCCGCGATCCGATGTTGTGATTTGCGTTGAGTTAATAGTTACCGTGCAATTAAGCTCCTGGGCAGACAGGCTTCCCCAGCAAATGACCAACAAGATCAGGATTGCGCTTTTACGCACGTAGATTTTCAACAATTGCATTAACAATATCTTTTGCTACAGCTTTCTTGTCCTTTAACGCAAAGGTCGTCATTTTATGTTGACGATCGAAAATAGCAATCTTATTTGTGTCGTGACCGAACCCCGCGCCGGCGTCGTTCAAAGAATTTAAAACGATGAGATCGAAATTTTTCGCTTCCAGCTTTTTTAGGGCATTTTCCTGCTCCTGTGATGTCTCAAGCGCGAATCCAACCACAAACTGGCCGCTTTTCTTAATCTTACCAAGCGATTCCGCGATATCACGCGTCTTTGTTAATTCGAGGGTAAGGCTTCCATTCTTCTTTATTTTCTCCCTGGCAGTTTGTGCGGGCCGGTAGTCCGCTACCGCTGCTGCCAGCACGGCGATGTCGCTCTCTTCGAATACAGCGGTACACGCGTTATACATTTCTTCTGCCGAAACAATTTCCCGAACATTTATTGCTGGATGTTCCGCGCGCTGGTTAGTGGGACCAGCAATCAGATTCACAATTGCTCCTTCGCGAGCCAGTTCTTCCGCAAGGGCAAATCCCATTTTGCCGCTGGAGTGATTGCCAATGAAGCGGACCGGGTCGATTGCTTCATAGGTAGGGCCTGCTGTGACGAGCACTTTCTTACCCTTCAGCCGTTGGTTGGTGCTAAAAAAGAATTCGATTTGCTTGAATATGTCCTCAGGTTCAGCCATTCGTCCGGTTCCGGTGAGGCCGCTAGCTAATTCACCATAAGTTGGTTCAATCATAATGTTGCCGAATCCTCTAATCCTTTCCATGTTTGCAACAGTAGCCGGGTGCTTCAGCATATCCAGATCCATGGCTGGCGCCAGCCATACTGGGCAGCGTGCTGACAGATATGTTGCCAATAAAAGATTATCACACATGCCATTGGCAATTTTGGCCAGGGTATTCGCCGTAGCGGGAGCAATTATTATGGCGTCGGCCCAAAGTCCGAGTTCAACGTGATTATTCCATTCGCCTGTTTTCTCCTTTTCGAAGCTGGTGAGGGCTGGATTTTTGGACAGGCTGGACAGGGTGAGCGGGGTAATAAATTGATGGGCCGAAGGGGTCATAATAACCCTGACTTCAGCACCGGATTTGACAAGAAGTCGGATGAGCATGGCACATTTGTAGGCGGCAATGCCGCCACAAACGCCTAAAATGATCTTCCTGCCCGCAAGCATTTTAAAGGAGGATTATAGCTCTTGCTGAGCATCGCCTTCTCCTCGCATGCGGAAATTGAGTTTCTCTTCAAGGAATTCTTCGGTAGCGGTAGTTGTGGGTTTCGGCATCCGCTCATAGAATTTCGAGATCTCAATTTGCTCACGATTTTCAAACACCTCTTCCAGGTTGTCTACGGTTGTAGCAAACTCAGCCAACTTGTTGTTGAGTTCTTCCTTGATGTTGATTGCAATTTGCCGCGCTCTCTTCGAGATCACGACCACCGATTCGTAAAGATTGCCGGTTTGCGCTGCGATCTTTTCAATATCGCGGGTGATGATAGAAGGATTAATTGCCATAATTATGAATTATTATTTTTTGACTTATTAAGTTTTTCAAGACTGTCGGCGTAAAGTTTTTCTGCCTCGCGGAGAAATTGACTTTCAGGATATCGATCTACAAACTCTTTATAGTGCTCTACCACTCCTCTATATCGTTCTTCCTGCTTGCTTATGATACTTTGTTCGGCCAGACGATATTCTGATACAATGACCAGGTAATATGCTTCCTCCAGAAATTCGGAGTCAGGAAAATTATCCTTGAAATTATTCAGCGCTACAATTGCCGCCTTGTAGCTGCGCATCTTGTAGTACTGATACGCGTTATCAAAACCTTTTCGCTCCAGCTTCTTTTGCGTTGTAACGATAACTTCGATCGCCTGGTCGTGGAACTTGCTGTTTGTAAAGCGGTTAAGAAATTCCTGCATCGCCGCCATCGCCTCTATGCTGCTCGTTTGGTCGAGATTGTCTTTTGGTGATGATTTATATAGGGAGTAAGCGTACATATACCGGGCCTCTTCTGCCATAGCACTCCTTCCGTAAGTTTCATAAAATGTTTTGAACTGCTCGGAAGCCAGAAGATATAGCTTGTCGTAGTATTGGCAATATGCCAAATAAAACTGCACCTTTTCACCTTCCGGCAATCCTCTGACGATGGGAATAATTTGCTCAAAAAGGACAGAGGCGCGGTAATAATCCTCTTTTTCGTAGTATCTGAGGGCTGCCTCATATTTTACCCTCCAGTCCTGACTTTTCTCGATTTTCCGGAATTTGCTACAGGAAACTCCTATTACCAGGAGCAAGATCAAAAGAAAATAGGACGATACTTTTTGCATAAGCCCGCAAATATAACATAAGATGCCATATTCTGAAAAAACGTTCACGTTCCTGCCAGGTTTCAGAATGCTGCAGTCGTACGATACTTCAAACGATGAAAGATCCTAAGAAAAGGTTTGAAGCGGGCTGAATGAAAAGACTTTATTTCTTGACTATAAGCTTGCGGGTCATTACACCCTCATTTTCTACGTATAGCGTGTAAAAATAAATTCCGGCACTTTGATCCTCGATCTTTATCCTTACACGTTTTTCCATGGCTGAAAGCGCATATTCGCCAATAATATTCCCAAGGATGTTGTGCACCAGGATTTTTGCGTTGACATTATCACTTGCCAGATCATAATCGACGAAGGCTTCCTCCACTGCCGGATTTGGATAAACATCATAAACGGTGATATACCTGGAGGTATAGATGGTAGCTTTGCTAGGCTTTTCTTCGACTTCGAAATTAAGATCCACTTCCATGAACTGGTTTGGATTCGATTTGTTGAAGGCCAGATAACGCAACATGCTTTCGTTACGATTCAATCCAGCATCCAGTGCTACGTAAAAGTTGTTGACTGACTGCCCAGGTTCTACCTTCAGAACATATTCTTCTACCCTTGAGTCAAGGCAATTATTGTCGATGCAAAAGTACTTTTTCTGAGTGCTACCAATTTGTTCTGTAACCTTCCTGATAATAAGGGAGATAGGTTTATCTGAATTGTTCTTAAAGCGCAGCGGCACCCTTATGGTTTCGCCGATTAAGCCTTTATAGGATTCCTGCAATGGCGCGATCTCGAATGCCTGTCCGTAAAGGCAGGTACCCGATAATACCAAAATCGCCAGCAACAGGCTTTTTATCATATAGGCAGTTAGAGAATTTACAAAAGTTAAACTTTTTTGTCGATTCTCATAATAGAACTTAATTTTTTTCGTTGCCGGTTTTTTGGCGGAAAAAAGGTGGCGCCTGACCGGATATTCGGCCTGACAAATCCTGCTCTTCGTCGAAAAAAAATTGGAATTTGGAAGTATTTGGAAGTCGGCAAAGACCCGAATTTCAGGTCATCTCAGCTGCCTCGCCGGCTGGGGAAAATCTGAGATTTTTTTCTGCTCTTTTTTTACGTCTTCCTTGGTTGGCTTCTCTTTTTGCTTCCAGGAAAATCCTTTAAGCCTGATATCCTCTTCAGTGATCTCATGAGGCGGAATAACCCTGCCTTCAGGCTGAGTATAAAAGCTCAGGTTATTGACTTTCCCGTCCTTAAACCGAATAGTGATATTACTGCAGATAATACGATTTAGTCCATTTGTTGCGCTCTCGTCCTGTTTGAGGATATAGTAAATTGCTTCGCCATTACCTTCAACAATAACACGATTGATCTTACGGTTGAGAAAATCGGCGGTCATCTTTCGGCCCTTGATCTGGTTAAAATTTGCTAGTGTATCTGTTGAAATCACGAAAGAATTTACGTTCATGAAGATCTTGTCGATGGTATTATTTTTTATCAACATCCGAATTGAATCGGCGGTCATTTGATTTCCCTCTGTCCACAATATCGGATTTTGATAAAAATAAATAGTTGAATCAGAGGTCCGGTATTCTACCGAGTCAGCAAGACCTTGCAAGTCGCTCTTAAAAATCTTGACCGTATTATAAGCCAGCAACCGCTTTTTCTGTGGGTCGTTGTCGTCGATTGATACGAGCGTATCTGCCGACATAAACAGCGTATCATAATTCGCATCTATTTTTGCCAGATAAGCCTGGTCGAAAACTTTGGTTATCCCGGTTGCTTTGTAGTAATCGGCCGCCTGCCCGTAAATGATAAGGTTCTCCTCCTTGGAAACGAGCTTAACCGCCTTCCTTATTTTATAAATTTGACGGATATTATCAATTTCAAAGTTTTCGCCTTCTAAAGTGTACTTCGAAGATTCAGCCACTCCAAGTTGGAGATCGGATCGCCGGGTTTTCGTATCGTATTGCCCATCGTTATAGACAAAGGTGCTACTGTCCTTGTCGACTACGGTTGTCGGCGTCCTGAAATAAATAATCTTCGATCTTGAATTGTATTGAAGACTATCGGAAGTCATGACGTAGTCGGGATTCTTAACATGAACATTTTTCTTGAATGACGCCATGTTGGTGTTGACATCATAGTATCCTTTATTGCTTGTAAGAACATTGATACTGTCGACTAAACGTCCACCATTGAAGTAATGGGCGACGTTAGTCGGCCTGTCGAAATCAAGGTGATCGGTGTATAAGGTAGTTGTTCCAAGTTTCGTGAAGACAACGTTGTTACGAAACTTTGCCTTTTTTGTATCGCCGTCGTATTCCAATTTTCTGCCTGAGATGGTCACCGAGTCGCCTTCTGTGATGCGAACCTTTCCAAAGGCTTCCACAAAATTCCGTTTCTTGAAAAGATAGGCCGAATCACAATAAATGGTGGTCTTGTTTTGTGTAAGGATTACGTTGCCCAAGAGCCGGTCAAATCGTTCGTCACCACTTCCACCCTTTCCGCGAAGCCGGTCCGCTTGCTTCAGCTGCACTTTCTTTTGAGACCATCCAACGGTTGAGGTAAGTAATAATAAGATTGCACACAATCTCCATGAAGGTGGTTTAAGAGGGAAGTTATATGTGCAAAATTTGAAAATCATTGCTGCAAGCTACAATGCCCGGGTCAAAAATCTTACTTCCTTGTAGGTAATTCGTATTTTTGGACGTGCTTGAGCAATTTCTGAACCATATTGCGCGTCACAAGTTATGCACCCTCTCGGATTCCGTTCTGCTCGCTGTTAGCGGGGGAATTGATTCCATGTCAATGCTGCATCTCTTCAAAGAAGCCGGGTATCGAATTGGTGTGGCGCACTGTAATTTTCAATTAAGGGGTGAGGCATCCAATCAAGATGAAGCTCTTGTAGTAGAAGAGTGCAAACGCCTGGCAGTTCCATTCTTTATCAAACGCTTCGACACAGAGGCCTATTCACGGCAACAGGGAATATCTATACAGATGGCAGCCCGCGATTTGCGTTATATGTGGTTCGATGATCTTGTTAAAGAACAAGGTTACAACTTCCTGGCTACTGGACATCACTTTGATGATTCGATAGAAACCATTTTACTGAATCTGACGAAGGGGACATCAATTGAAGGATTCGCCGGGATTCCTGTAAAAAATAGAAATATAATTCGCCCTTTATTATTTGCTACAAGGGCGCAGGTTGCAAACTACGCCGCTGGGAAAGGAATCAAGTGGCGTGAAGATGAAAGCAATTTGACCGACGATTATCAGCGCAATTTTATCCGACATAATATTATTCCAAAATTGAAGGAACTCAATCCTTCCCTGGAATCAACATGGCAGCATGGACTCGAAAAAATTGAAGGTGATCTGGAATTACTTCGCCTGGGGTTCAATGATTGGAAACTAGAATCTGTTCAAGAGTCGAAAGATCGCGTTGTTATCTCAAAAAAATCTCTTGGGAATTATTATGCGGCGGCTTCCGTCTTGTGGCGTTATATAAAATCCTATGGATTTAATTTTGAGCAAGCCCGCGAAATCATCCAGGTGATTAATGGACAATCAGGGAAGAGATTTCTTTCGCCTACGCATATCCTTGTAGTTGATCGCGATGAGTTAATTGTAACACCTCATTCTAACGAGTGGAATGCGGCGAGAATCGAAAGCGGCGATCGGGAGGTTCCATTGGGTCCCTGGAGAATGTTTTTTTCCACTGGCGAAAGTCCCACTACTGGTGCCGACAAAATGGAAGCTGCTCTCGATGCTGATTCTCTGAAATTTCCGCTCACCTGGAGGAAGTGGAAAAAGGGTGACGCCTTCCGGCCATTGGGTATGAAGCACAAAAAAAAGCTTAGTGATTTTCTCGTAGATAACAAGATATCCATTGCCGATAAAAACATCACCACAGTTCTCGAATCAGATGGCGAGATTGCTTACGTCGTAGGATGGCGGATCGACGATCGATTCAAGATACGCGAATCGACAAAACGGGTGTTGAACATTCGCGTCGCGAGGGTGTGACGATGGTGATTTACGATTCCTGAAATATGTTTCCAAAATCCCTTTGAATTGATAACTTGCGCCCCGGTTTCAGGGTGAGGTTTTTCTCATCTTGCAATAAGTTGAAATTCAATAATTTACCTTATTAGAAGTTCATGATCTTTTCAACAGCCGAATACCTTATAAAAACAAAATCTATAGCATTATGAAAGTAACTGTGGTTGGCGCCGGTAATGTAGGCGCTACTTGTGCTGATGTTCTAGCCTATCGCGAGGTAGCTAACCAGATAGTATTATTAGATATCAAAGAGGGCCTTGCCGAAGGTAAGTCGTTGGACATTTGGCAAAAGGCACCCATAGATTTGTATGACAGCCGCACGATTGGTGCTACCAATGATTATTCAAAATCAGCTGGCTCCGATGTAGTAGTAATTACCTCTGGACTTCCAAGAAAGCCAGGCATGAGCCGCGATGATCTAATCGGAACGAACGCTGGCATCGTAAAATCAGTAACTGAAAACATCATCAGACATTCACCGAATGCAATCATCATTGTGGTTTCCAATCCACTTGATGTGATGACCTATCAAGCGCACCTCACTTCGCGGCTACCCCGCACCAAGCTGATGGGTATGGCCGGAATCCTTGACACGGCTCGCTATCGTGCATTCCTTGCCGAAGCGCTTAATATTTCACCGAAAGATATTCAGGCTATGCTCCTTGGTGGACATGGTGATACTATGGTACCACTTCCTCGGTACACTACGGTGGCGGGTATCCCTGTAACGGAGTTGATAGATAAAGACAAGTTGAATGCAATCCTGGAAAGAACAAAAGTAGGAGGCGGAGAATTGGTGAAGCTGATGGGAACCTCGGCATGGTATGCACCAGGATCTGCGGCAGCACAAATGGTTGAGGCGATTGTCAAAGATCAGAGACGCGTATTCCCGGTTTGTATGAAACTCGAAGGTGAATACGGCATTAAGGATTGTTACCTTGGCGTTCCCGTTGTCCTGGGCAAAAACGGTATCGAAAAAGTTATCGAACTTGATTTGAACAAAGACGAGAAAGCGTTGCTGGAGTCAAGCCGGAAGGCTGTGAGGGAAGTGATGGATGTATTGGAGAAGATCGGGTGATTTCATCCGTTAATAGGTAATAGTTAGTTCGCTCGATCATCGTGGGTGCTGATGGCTGATAGCTGACGGCTGATAGCTGTCATCTGACTTAGCAAATTTCGTACGCATGAAAAGAATCATTTCCTGGCTAATCCGGTATGTTCCTCGAAAGTACCTTCAAAGGGTAAGTACCGTCGGGGTTAAAATAGCCGGACTATTTTATCTTGGAGATGAGGTCGAATGTCCTATTTGTAGCAAGCACTATCGGAAATTTCTTCCCTACGGACGGATCAAGCCGCGCGAAAATGCGTTGTGCCCGAATTGCTTGTCATTGGAGCGGCATCGACTGATGTGGCTTTACCTGAAAGAAAAGACCCCTTTCTTTAAAAAAAATCTTGATGTCCTCCATATCGCGCCGGAGGTTTGCTTTATAAAGCGTTTCGAAAAAATTCACGGTGATCGCTACATCACAGCTGACATTGAGTCACCTTTGGCAAAAGTAAAAATGGACATTCACGACATTCCATTTAATCATAATGCATTTGATGTTGTTCTCTGCAATCATGTGCTTGAACATGTAAGAGATGACATAAAAGCGATGCAGGAAATTCGTCGCGTGCTCAAGCCAGGCGGATTTGCTATCTTACAAGTACCGTTCTTCAACCCCGTGCCTGACATCACATTTGAAGACGACACCATTGTCGACAAGCGTGAACGCGAAAAAATATTTGGTCAGGACGATCACGTCAGAAAATATGGACGGGATTATGTGTCGCGAATTCAAAAGTCCGGCCTTATTCCAACGGAAGATCAGTTTGTGAATGAACTGCCGGAAGATATGCGAAAGAGGTTTGGGTTGGTGAGGGGAGAGGTGATTTTTGGGGGGAGGAAGGGAGTGGTAAGTGGTAAGTGGTAAGTAGTAAGTAGTAAGTAGTAAGTAGTAAGTGGTAAGTGGTAAGTAGTAGTAAGTGGTAAGTGGTATTGGGGGAATGAGGAGTAGGGAATAATGAATAAGGGTGTGCTCGAGTTCAGATTAGTAGCAATGGCCTCGAGCGCCCTCTCACTCTCACTCTCACACTCACTCTCACTCTGACGCTCACTCTGTCCATCCACTTATCCAATTTCAGAATTATCGGATAGGGGAATAGCGAGTAAGGCTCGAACTCAACTGGAAGTGCGATGCCCATAGCTCGAGCGCACACCCACACCCACTCCCACGATTAACTAATAACGGATAACGGATAACGAATTTGACGTAGCCTAATAAGGAAAAAATCCCGCACTTAATAAAACTATTCATCGCCGGCGGACATCTTAAATACGAACCGGGTGCTGGTGAACAACTCGAAAACCGAACAAATCTGTGGTAGATCCTTTACTGAACCGTGCCATGATGCATTCTGATACCCTTGTTACCCGGGCGAAGGATGGGGATCAGAACGCCCAGGGTAAATTGGTGCAGCTTTGGTACAAACGGATCTACAACTTCGGGTATAAGTTTTTTTTGGACCATGACATGGCAATGGAGGTGTCTCAAAAGACTTTCATTTCGATGTGTAAAAACCTTTCCGGTCTTCAGGATAATGGTCGTTTCAAATCCTGGCTGTATAAAATCGCCGTCAATTATTGTCGGGAAGAAGCGCGCAGAAAAAAGGGAGACCGGTCTCTGTCTTTTGATGTAGTATGGAATCGCGAGGCGGAGGATTCACCAAAGTGGGAATCGACTGCCTCCAGGCATGAAAATCCCGAATCTCAGCTACATCGAAACGAACTGTCTGACATCTTGCAACAAGCCCTTGCAGAACTTAATGTTGAACAACGAGAAGTTGTCATAATGAAAGAGTATGAGGGCTTAAAGTTCCGTGAGATTGCAGAAGTATTGAACATCTCGGAAAATACAGTCAAGTCGCGCATGTATTATGGTCTCGACGGACTGCGAAAAATTTTAGATCGAAAGAATATCAACAAAGATACAATAGGCTATGAGCTATAAACCAAGTGAAAATGATTTAATGGCTTACCTGTACGGTGAATTGGAAAGTCCTGAAAGGGAAGCGATAGAGAAATATCTTTTTGAAAACCCGGAAGTTCGTCTCGAGCTAGAACGGCTGGGCAATGTCCGAACGCTGTTGGGTGAGGTAAAGGATAAAGAGGTAATTGCACCGCCGATTTTTATTGATGAACGAAGGTCTCGCAATCTGTGGGATATCCCGTACATCAGGACCATCGGCAGCATTGCAGCATCTTTGCTGATTGTTATTCTTGCGGGTAGGCTAGCCGGTATGAAAATTCAGTATGAAGCACAGGAACTGAGGATCAGCTTCGGTGAAGCTAAACAATCTGATCAGGCAACAGATGCTTTGTCAACGGAGGCGGTACAGGCGATGATTAATGCTTCTGTTGAGAGAAATAATCAATCCATGCAAGCATCTTTCAAGGAAACGCAGTCCCAGCTAGATGCTTCAGTCAATAAAAGCCTGGCGCTAAACTCTGCTAAAATTGATAAGCTTGTGCGGGAAGCATCCGTTGCATCGCAGGATCAGATCCGTGAATTTGTGTCCGGCCTACAGACGGAAAATCTGCAGCTGGTTAAGAATTACTTTAAACTTTCTGCTGATGAGCAGAAGCAGTATATCGAAAGTATGCTGGTTGATTTTTCTAAATATCTGCAGCAACAACGAAATGATGACCTTCAGTTAGTTCAAACGCGACTAAACAAGCTAGAGCAGAATACAGATGTGTTTAAGCAGGAAACAGAACAGATCCTGACGAGTATCATATCAACGGTTGGAAATAAAAACACAGTGGGCACCGCTTACTAAAAGGCGAATAGACAACAATGAAATGCGTACGACAATGAAAACGATAATTCAAACTTTGCTTTGTGGGATTCTTGCAATGGCAATTTATCCTGCCCTGGCACAAAAAATCGACGACGAGAGGATGACCCGCGATATCGCGGTGGCTGAAAATATTCTGGGTACTCTAATTAAGCAGCAGTTCGAGAAACAAAAAATGTTCTTTCCGCTAGAGATCAAAAGCAAATACCAACAGGGCTATGGCATTACATTTTATATCCCCGCTGATTACACTACACCCATCGTATTTTCACATCCGGGTGATAATATCATTTGGCAGGAGGAGCGCCGAAATGGCACCGGTGTAACCTTGTTTAACTATGAGGACACTCGTGACAACCCACCAAATTCACCTGATAAGATGGGTACCATTCGCCTCACTGACAAAGCAGGCGAAAAATCCAGACTTGAAAAAGATAGCGTACGTGATGCGTATAACCTAAAGGTTATAGATGCTGCGAAGACGTTTTTGGCAGACTATGGTGATATGATGACGCAACTTAGTCCCACGGAACGAATCATCATTTCGAACCAAGGCGACAGACGTGCCTGGGTAAATCAATACTTTAATGCGCCGAAACGCACACGCTTGTCCGTAGAGGCTTTAAAAGGTGACCTGTCGCAGTACCGACAAAACAAGATCAATCGCGATCAACTAATGGCGAAGATCAAGGTGGTCAATACCGAGTCTGTTGATGAAGTCGCACCTGATTTAGAATTGTTGTCGAGCATTTTTACAAGATTATATAGACCCGATCTGTCAAAAACATTTTTTGTTCAGGAGAATATCTATTTCGAAAGACTGAAAGACTATGGTGTAGTCTACTACATGCAGGCGTTCAGCAGCCAGGAACTCGGGTATACAAAACGCTACGTAATGCCCACGGTAGGACTGCAGGACGTTGACCAGGCAACGCGTGACAACAAGGTGAAAGAACTGTACCCCAAGTTTGAGTCTGAGTTAAAAGATAATATACTTGAGTATGGCCGCACCTTGAAGAGCCTTGGTGATAGCGAGGTACTCGTGTTCCAGGTAAGATTAACGCGCTGTACAGGTTGCGGCATTCCTTCAACTGTTGATTATACTATCAAAGCATCAGTGTTGAAGGATCTGAACAGTGGTAAAATATCCAAATCTGATGCGATGTCTAAATTGGAGGTTAGGAAAGGTGACGCTCAATAGTTAACATTACTTCACAGTTTTCAAGATCAAATAGGAAGTAAATAAAATACTTTCGTCCGATGCCGGACGTTGTTGGTAAGCGCATTCATTTTGCTTGTCAAGATTTATGTCAGCGGCCTGCATTTATTATAACTAATGTAGTAGCTTTAAGTACGGACGGGTAGTGGGAATTGTGGAGACTGATTCTCCACAAGGAAAATAGTTAGCAGTATTTATCAAACAGCTTCCCGATGAATAAAAAACTTCTTTTTGCGGCCGGAGGCCTGGCAATCTTGTTGTTCGGGTACTTTGTACTGCGCGGCAATAAAGCCGGAAATCTCTCTGATGTCATCGTCGACATGAAGCGCGGCCTTTTCAAAGTCGAAATTGAAACCACGGGTGAGCTCGAGGCCAAAAACTCCGTAAAAATACTGGGTCCTACACAGCTGCGTGACTTCCGGATCTGGCAGGTGGTTATCCAAAACATTGTTGATGAGGGCACGATCGTAAAAAAAGGCGACTGGGTTGCTAACCTAGATCGTTCAGAGTTTCAGACTCGTTTCAATGAAAAGCAGATCGAACTGGAGAAAGAGAATGCAGAATTTGTACAAACACAGCTCGATACAACACTTCAACTTCGCGAGGCACGCGATCAACTTATCAACCTAAGATATGCTGTAGAGGAAAAAAGAATTATCCTGGAGCAATCAAAGTTTGAACCTCCCGCTACGATAAAACAAAGTGAAATCAACCTGGAACGGGCGATACGGGAATACGAACAGGCAGG